>CAYPNZ010000103.1:0-8209 GCA_964411845.1 uncultured Anaerolineaceae bacterium | reverse complement strand
TCCCACACACTTTCGCCGCGTCCGTCTTCATTCCAAGCGCCTTCAATTTGGTAGGCGGATGTGGATACCCCCCACAAAAAATTTTCCGGAAATTTGCACATTTTCTACCCTTTTACCGACCCGGCGAGCAGCCCCCGCACAAAGAATCGCTGTAAAGAGAAGAAAACAATGAGCGGCAAAACCATCGAAACGAAAGCGCCGGCGGTGAGCAAGTGCCAATCGTTGCCACGCGAGCCGACAATTTCCGCCAGCCGCATGGTCAGCACCTGCACATCGGGTTTCGAGCCGATGAAAACCAGCGCCACCAAATAGTCGTTCCACACCCACAAAAATTGGAAAATGGAAAACGATGCCAGCGCGGGCACGGAAAGGGGTAAAATCAGCCGCAGGAAAATGGTAAAATGCGATGCGCCGTCAATAAACGCCGATTCCAGAATGTCGCGGGGCAAGCCGCTGATATAATTGAAGAGCAGGTAGGTTGCCAGTGGCAGCCCGAAACCGGTGTGCGCCAGCCATACCGCCAAAAACGTGCCGTTCAAATCGAGTCTCACATAGTCGGTCAAAATGGGGACAAGCGCCACTTGCAGCGGCACCACCAGCAGCGCCACCACCAAAATGAACATCGGTTTTCTGCCGGGAAAACGCATCCACGCGAACCCATACGCGGCAAAGGCGGCAATTAAAATGGGAATAACCGTGGCGGGAATGGTGACGGTGAGACTGTTGATGAATGCGCTGGACATATCGTCGCCCTGCTCTATTTTTACGCTGCCATCGGGTTGCCGAACCTCGTATTGTTTGCCGGTCATCACATCTCGATAGTTTTGCAGGGTTAGGTTGGCGCGGGTTGTCCATTTCTTTTCCTGAATTTGAATTTTGCCCAGCCGTTTGTTGCCCAGCCATTTTACCCGTTTGCCGTCGGGGGTTTCAATGCCGGCGCGAAATTCTTTGAAGGTGCCGGTTGCCCCTTCGATGGTCATCACCCCGTCGCGGTCGAGTCCGGCGGGGGGTTCGGTTTCTTGCACGATGACCCATTCTTTATGCGGGAAAATTGTCCACCAGCCGGACGTGGAAATGTCGAACCGCGTGCGGAAAGACGATACCAGCAAACCGATGGTGGGGATAGTCCATATCAGCACAATAATGAGCAGTGAGCCGTTAACCAAAATGTCGTTGAGCAATTTTTTCCGTTTGGTGCTTTTTGTGCCGCCAGCCATTAGAATGCCTCCCGCTCGCTAAACTGTTTCAGGTTATAAATCATCACCGGAATGACCGCGATGAGCAGCACAATGGCAATGGTTGAGCCATACCCGAAGTTTCGGTTGGTAAAATATTCGCGGAAGAACTGGGTGGCAATAACCTGTGTGCCGAATTGCCCGCCGGTCATCACCCAAACCACATCAAATATTTTCAGTGTGAAAATGACGATGGTGGTGGAAACGGTGATAATCGTGCCCATAATTTGCGGTATCATAATGCGGAAGAAAATTTGAATTTCGGTTGCGCCGTCAACGCGCGCGGCTTCCAGCAATTCGCCGGGGATGCCTTTGATTGCCGCCGAAAAGAGTACCATGGCAAAACCGGTTTGCAGCCAAATCAGAATGACAATCAGAAAAAAGTTGTTCCACGGCTGTAATAGCGATGTCCACGCTTGGGGTTCGTGCCCCAGCGCCACCCAAATGGCATTCAATAGCCCGATTTGCGGGTCGGCTTTGTCGCGCACTTCATAAATGAAATTCCAAATAACACCTGCGCCGACCATTGAAATTGCCATCGGCATAAAAACAAGCGATTTGGCGATGGTTTCAAACTTGCTGCGGTCTGCCAAAACGGCAATCAACAATCCCAGCACCACCGATAATGTCGCCCCGAAGACTATCCACAGTAAATTATTGCGAAAGGCGATGAGCATGGTGCGTTGGGTGAAAACCGCCACATAATTTTGCAGTCCGACAAACTCGCTGCTGTTTGCGCCATGTAAACTGAACCAAAAAGTTCGGATGGCGGGGATAGCCAAAAACCACGAAAGGATGGCGATGGCGGGTCCCACAAACAAAAACGGCTGCAAACGGCGCACCCACTGCGGGGGTAGTTTTTCAATCAGCCAGTTGGACATAATGTATAACAGCGCCACGCCGCCCACGCCCCACACAATTGCCACAATGGCGATGACGGCTTTCGGCGCGTCGCTGTCGCGTAAAAAGATGAAACCACGCCACAGAACAACGAATGTTACGATGGGGACAAACAGAGAAATGGCTATTTGCCCGATTGTGCCGGTGAACCAAGTTAGCACGGAACCGGATTCCGAAGTTTTATTTGCAGACATATTGCCTCCGTTGGGGGGCTAATCGGGTGAGACAGTTTGGGGCTGTCTCACCCGATAGAACTATTTACCGAACACCACTACTTTTGGGGCCAGGAGTCGTCAATTTCTTTGAGGACGGTGTCGAGGTCGGCGGAGCCGGAGACGTAATCGGTCATACCTTTCCAGAAGGTACCGGCGCCCACTTCGCCCGGCATCAGGTCGGAGGCGTCGAAGCGGAAGGAGGTTGCCTGCTGTACCAGTTCGGCGATACCGCGTTCGACATCGTTGCCGTACCAGTCGAGGTTGACATCGTTTTGCGGCGCCAGCGCGCCACCCGCTTCCAGCCAGCCTTTCATCGATTCACCTTTGGTGAAGTATTCCATCACCGCGCGAACTTCGGGGCGGTCGTTGAACATCGCCATAATGTCGCCGGCAACCAAGAAGGGTTTGCCGTACTGCTCGTCAATCGGCGGGAAGTAGAAGAAGCCGTAATCTTTGCCCGCTTCTACCCCGGCGGGGAAGAATGAGGTGATGAAGTTGCCCTGTTTGTGCAGCCAGCATTTGGGCGGATTTTCAAACATCGGGGTCGGCGCATCGCCAAAGAAGGTGGAAACGATGCCCGCGCGCCCGCCGTAAACGTAATTGTCGTTCAACCAAATGTCCGACATCAGTTCCGCGGCGTGTTTCACTTCGGGGGATTCAAATTTCAGTTCCCCTTTGACCCATTTGTCGTAATTTTCCAGACTGGTGGTGCGCAGCATAATGTCTTCCATCCAGTCGGTGGCGGGCCAACCGGTGGCAGCACCGGATTCAATGCCGATGCACCACGGGGTGTCGCCGTCATCCGCAATTTGCTGCGTCAGCGCCATCAACTCGTCCCACGTTTGCGGCACTTCGTACCCCGCGGCTTCAAATTGGGCTTTGGGATACCACACCAGCGATTTGCCGTTGAACCGCTGCCATACGCCCGCCATCATCGGGCTGCCGTCGGCGCCGGCCATCGTCGCCATATCCAGCCACGATTGGTTGTATTGTTTTTGCAGATAATCGGCGGGAATGAACGAACTGACATCCACCACTTTGCCCGCTTTGGCAAAGTTGCCCAGCAAGCCCGGCTGCGGGAAGTCCACAATATCGGGCGCATCACCGGCATCCACCCGCACCGAGATGGACGCTTCAAATTCCTTCGTCCCTTCGTATTGAATGTCAATGCCGGTCGCTTTTTCAAATTCGGCAATGGCGTTGTTGAACTTCACCGCGTCTTCATCGGTAAACGGTCCGCTCATCGACACTACCGTGCCTTTGTATTTGCCCGCGTATGCCTCATCCAATTCCGTTAATCCGGTTTCAGCCATTGATGAACCGCCTGTGCCTTCCATCGCGTTTGCGTTTTGGGGCCAGGAGTCGTCAATTTCTTTGAGGACGGTGTCGAGGTCGGCGGAGCCGGAGACGTAATCGGTCATACCTTTCCAGAAGGTACCGGCGCCCACTTCGCCCGGCATCAGGTCGGAGGCGTCGAAGCGGAAGGAGGTTGCCTGCTGTACCAGTTCGGCGATACCGCGTTCGACATCGTTGCCGTACCAGTCGAGGTTGACATCGTTTTGCGGCGCCAGCGCGCCACCCGCTTCCAGCCAGCCTTTCATCGATTCACCTTTGGTGAAGTATTCCATCACCGCGCGAACTTCGGGGCGGTCGTTGAACATCGCCATAATGTCGCCGGCAACCAAGAAGGGTTTGCCGTACTGCTCGTCAATCGGCGGGAAGTAGAAGAAGCCGTAATCTTTGCCCGCTTCTACCCCGGCGGGGAAGAATGAGGTGATGAAGTTGCCCTGTTTGTGCAGCCAGCATTTGGGCGGATTTTCAAACATCGGGGTCGGCGCATCGCCAAAGAAGGTGGAAACGATGCCCGCGCGCCCGCCGTAAACGTAATTGTCGTTCAACCAAATGTCCGACATCAGTTCCGCGGCGTGTTTCACTTCGGGGGATTCAAATTTCAGTTCCCCTTTGACCCATTTGTCGTAATTTTCCAGACTGGTGGTGCGCAGCATAATGTCTTCCATCCAGTCGGTGGCGGGCCAACCGGTGGCAGCACCGGATTCAATGCCGATGCACCACGGGGTGTCGCCGTCATCCGCAATTTGCTGCGTCAGCGCCATCAACTCGTCCCACGTTTGCGGCACTTCGTACCCCGCGGCTTCAAATTGGGCTTTGGGATACCACACCAGCGATTTGCCGTTGAACCGCTGCCATACGCCCGCCATCATCGGGCTGCCGTCGGCGCCGGCCATCGTCGCCATATCCAGCCACGATTGGTTGTATTGTTTTTGCAGATAATCGGCGGGAATGAACGAACTGACATCCACCACTTTGCCCGCTTTGGCAAAGTTGCCCAGCAAGCCCGGCTGCGGGAAGTCCACAATATCGGGCGCATCACCGGCATCCACCCGCACCGAGATGGACGCTTCAAATTCCTTCGTCCCTTCGTATTGAATGTCAATGCCGGTCGCTTTTTCAAATTCGGCAATGGCGTTGTTGAACTTCACCGCGTCTTCATCGGTAAACGGTCCGCTCATCGACACTACCGTGCCTTTGTATTTGCCCGCGTATGCCTCATCCAATTCCGTTAATCCGGTTTTTTCCATCGCCGGGGCTTCGGTTGGTTGGGCAGCCGGGGCTTCGGTTGGTTTAGCGGTGGGCGCTTCGGTCGGTTGGGCAGCCGGGGCTTTGGTTGGCTGTTCAACCGCTTTGGTCGGTTCGGTTTTCGGTTGCTCGGTTGTCGAACTGCCACCACAAGCAGAAAGCCCTACGGTTAAAACTAACATTGCGGCAACTAAAAGCCAGAGTGTTTTTTTTCTCATTTTAATTTTCTCCTTCGGAAATCTTTGGGGAATTCATAAATCATTTGAAGATAGATACCGGTTTTTTACAAATGAATGGGCATCACCTCCTTTGGGTGGTCTGCATTTTGATGACCCGCCGTGCTATGGCGGACAATCAATTCTGTGGAAAGTTGAATTTGTCGCTGTTCCGTATCAGGATTACCGATGAGGTTTAAAAGCATTTCGGCGCCCGTTACCCCGGTTTGAAAAAGTTGCTGGCGCATTGTTGACAGACCGTACAGCCGCGCCAATTCAATGTCATCAAAACCGATTAAAGCCAAGTCGTCCGGTATCGAAAGCCCCAACTCTTTGGCGGCTTCCATCACCCCGAAAGCAATCGTATCGCTGAAGGCGAACAGCGCGGTGGGGGGATTGGGTTGCTGCAATAGCGACCGCGCCATCTCGCGCCCGCTTTCCAGCGAATGCTGCCCTTCGCGGTGGTATGCCGGGTTGAACGGAATGCCGGCTTCATCCAGCGCCCGACGATACCCCTGAAAACGGTCGCGGCTGACAAAAAAGCCGATGGGGTCGTCAATGGGGTCGCCCAAATACCCGATGCGGCGATGTCCCAACTCGATGAGATGTTTGGTTGCCGTATAACCGCCGGCGACATTGTCAATGTAAATGCAATTCAAGTCGGGGTGATAGCCGTCAATCAATACCGTGGGGATGTTCGAGGCGAGAATGCGCTGCGCCTCGCGGGGGGTAGGGGGGCACGAAAAAATTATCAACCCGTCAACACGCCCGCGGCGGGGCACATCTTTCAATTGTTCCGCGCGCTGGGCTGATGTTTCCACACTGAACAGCGTGAAATCATATTCGCTGGGGGCGATGACCGACATCACCCCGCGCAGGCGTTCCACTGCGGCGGGACGGGTGAAGAAGGGGATAATCGCGCCGATGTTGAACGTTTTGCCCGAAGATAATTGCCGTGCGGCGGGGTGGGGGGTGTAATCCAGTTCGGCGATAGCCTGCATCACCCGTTTGCGGGTTTCCTCGTTTACCGCCCGGCTGTTATTGATAACACTGGATACTGTACCGATACCGACACCGGCGCGTTTTGCGACATCGTGAATAGTGGCAGCCATAAGTTTCTCCGCGGCGTGGCGGAAACGCTTCCGCCATTATCAAAAAAATTACATCAACTCAACATTGAAGGACGAATCAGTTTAAATGGATGATTTGGTTTTTGGGAAACGTTTCCGAGGCGGTGAAAATAAAACAGAAACAAGGGAAACGTTTCCGTAGGGACAAAACCATTATATCGTACCCGTTTGGCTTTGTCAAGCGAAAAAGGGAAACGTTTCCGACCAAAATTTGATTCAATCGGAATTTAGGGACATTTATGTCATTGCGAGGGGCGTTTTTTGCGCCGAATCAATCTCCGGGAACATCATTTGAGATTGCTTCGGTGCGCTCGCAATGACATACCCCCTAAATTCCGAAAACCCATAGATTTTTGGCTCTCAACCGGAAAAAATTGGGGCATCCCTTAACGGCTACCACATCTCACCGAGACTCATGCCCAGCGTCTCGTAAATTTTCAAAGTTGCTTTTGAGTGATTCAGCGTGTAAAAATGAATGCCCGAAACATGGTGATCATACAAATCGAAAACTTGCGCCGTTGCCCAGTGAATGCCGATTTTTTCCACGGCGTTGTCGTCCGGGGCGCGTAAAACCGCTCGCAACAGTTTGGCGGGAATGCGCGCACCCAACGCCAGTTCCGACATTCGTTTCATACCGCGCAGCGAGGTAATCGGCATAATACCGGCGACAATGGGCACTTTAATGCCGGCAATCTCACATCGTTCGCAAAAATCGTAAAAATCGCGGTTATCGAAAAAAAGTTGCGTGAAAATACAATCCGCTCCGGCATCTACCTTTGCTTTCAGGTAGTCTATTTCTTGCAGCCGGTTGGGCGTTTCGGGGTGTCCTTCGGGGAAACCGGCAACACCCACGCTAAAATGGGGAAACTGCTTTTTAATGAAGGCAACCATATCGGCGGCATAGCGGAATCCGTCCGGCGCCGGTGAAAACGCGGTGTCTCCTTTCGGCGGGTCGCCGCGCAGGGCAAGCACATTTTTTATCCCCGCCGCCGAGTATCGTTCCAATTGCGCTTTGATTTCGGCGCGACCGGCGCCAACCGCCGTAAGGTGCGCCACCACGTTCAACGGCGTTTCTTTTTTCAGGCGGATGACCAAATTTTCGGTCAGCGCTTGCGTCGAGCCGCCCGCGCCATAGGTTACGCTCACAAACGACGGTTGAATGGGAGACAATTCTTTGATGGTTTCAAATAGCGCCACCGAGGCTTTTTCGGTTTTGGGCGGGAAAAATTCAAAACTGAAATGAACTTTGTTTTCCGTGAAAATTTCAGAAAGCCGCATTGAGTTCTCCTAATTTGCAGTGTAGCCGGTTACAATCACGCGCACATTGTCGAAACCGAGCGAGCGCAGCAGGTTTTCATAATATAGTTGCCCGTCTCTGGCGGCTTGATACAAAATGCCCCCCTCGCGGGCATCGGTAATAATAAGCGATTTTCCCTCCGGCAGAACTTTGTTCAGCAGCATAGTTGCATCATCATCGGGACATAAAAGGTTGGGGCAAGTATCTTTTTGTACCAAAATGCGGCTGTTTTCCAAATCCAGCGAAACTTCATCCTCAAAAATTACCGGCGGCGGCAAAGTTACCTGTATTTCCGTGCGGTCGGGGCTAATCCAAATGTCGTCTTCTGTTATGCCGCCGACATCCAGCCCGGCGGGCACGCGCCCTTTCAACAACACCACAAATTGTTGCTTCAAGCCTAATAGTTTTGTCCAATTATCGGGGGTTTCAGTGTAATCAATATCTTTGGTGATGTAATATTCCACAAAAATTTGTTTGTTGACATTTTTGATGGCATCAATCACTGCCGGTTGCGCGGAAACCGTTACCGCCGGCGCTGCCGGTTGAACCGGCTGTGCGATGAATTTGCTGATAATCCACCAGCCCAGCACGGCTACCACCACAATCGGAATGGCATTCC
>CAYPNZ010000102.1:0-8254 GCA_964411845.1 uncultured Anaerolineaceae bacterium | reverse complement strand
AAGGTATGGATTCCCGCTTTCGCGGGAATGACATTGGCATAATCTCGCAAAAATACGACCTTTCCAGTTAAGAAATTACTTCCAAAAATAAATTTGGCATTTATGCAAAAGATCTTCTGTATAAAATTGGAGATTGGGTTCTATTGATGTTTGCCGATTTCGACAACTTATCCCCCAATCTCCAAAATGTTATCGCCGCCGCATGCCGTTCAAACGGATAATCCAATATAGCAACTGCATCACCGCCGCCAGTGCCGCCACCACATACGTCCATGCCGCCGCATTGAGTACCGCGTTTACGCCCTGCAATTCTGTGCGGTCAACAATGTTATATTGATAGAGCAATTTTTTGGCACGGGCGCTGGCATCCAATTCGACGGGGAGGGTAACGATGGCAAACAGTGCCACCATACCGTAAGCAATTACGCCAATCCACGCAATCATATAACCCAATTGGGTCAACCCCAAAAACGCCTGCAACAGAATACCGCCCATAATGATGAACGGCGCCAAGTTGGAACCGAACTGCACGGCGGGAACCAATGCACTGCGCAATTGCAGCGGCATATATCCCTTGGCATGCTGGATAGCATGCCCGGATTCGTGTGCCGCCACACCCACGGCAGCCACCGAGGGTCGCCGCGCTACATCCGGCGAAAGGCGCAGCACGCGGGCACGCGGGTCGTAATGGTCGCTTAATTGCCCCCCGCGTGCTTCTTCGATGCGCACATCGTAGAGCCCGTTGGCATCTAAAATTTCGCGGGCGGCTTGTGCGCCGGTTAAACCGCGAGCCGTGGGGACGCGGCTGTATTTGTTGAATTTCGATTTTACCGCGTTTTGGACAATAAAACCCAAAACCATGGTGGGAATAATAAACAGCAAAAATAACGGGTCGTAGAATATCATCGCATTACCTCCAATACATCAACTTTTATCGGCGATAATACGCTTCATCTTCAATGCGTACCGGCACGGGCTGTTCCGCCGTTTGACGGCGCAGCATCACCCCAAAAATCGTTCCCGCTAAAATTAGTCCTCCAAGAAAAAATAACATACCATCAAGTCCTTTCTTTCGATGTTTGTTCGGTATTGTACCACAAACTTTCCGGCAAACTGAATCACCCGACCATAAAGATTATATCCGCGTCTGATTAACCGAAAATGAGCGATTACCGCCAAAACGGTGACATTTTGCTGATACAAATTGTCACCTTTCTAATTTTCGTTCGTTAACATATTATACCGGTTGAATATAAAAATTTGCTTAATTTTTTGTTAACGAAATATTAGCCCCCCCGAAAAATTTACCGAGTTTGGCGAAGACCTTTTTATGCAGTAAAATGAAGGGTGTGAGGATAGAGAAGATTGCCTATGCAATTGCCCATTGTTTTTAACAACCGCTACCAACTGCATACCAAACTCGGTGAAGGCGGGCTGGCAGAAGTATATCTGGCGCGAGATTTGGCATTGGGGCGTTCGGTTGCCGTAAAATTGTTGCGTCCCGAATATACCACCGACCCCACTTTTTTGGTGCGGTTTCACCGCGAAGCGCAAAGCGCCGCCGCCCTAAATAGCAGCAATGTGGTGTCGGTATATGATTTCGGGCAAGACCACCACCGCCCGTATATTGTGATGGAGTATGTTGCCGGCGAAGATTTGCGCACCATATTGAACCGCGGCTTGCTGACCATTCCCCAAATTGTGCAATACGGTATTGAAATTTGCAACGCGGTGGGTATGGCGCACCGGCGGGGTATGGTTCACGGCGATTTGAAACCGGGTAACATCCTCATTTCGCCGGAGAACCACGCCAAAGTTGCCGACTTCGGTTTGGCGCGCGCCTTGGGCGAATCGGCGATGGATGACGGCGAGTTGGTTTGGGGAACCCCCGCCTATTTTGCCCCGGAACAAGCCGCCGGCGACCGGGTAATGCCCGCCACCGATGTGTACGCCATCGGCATTATTTTGTACGAAATGCTCACCGGCACCGTCCCCTTCAAAGGCGACAACGACCAAGAGGTTGCCCGCAAACAACTTTATGAACACCCCGCGCCGATGTCGGCAGTTGCCAGCCGCCCCATCCCCCCCGAACTGGAAGCAATTGTACGCCGAGCGCTGGCAAAAGAACCGGGCGCGCGCTATCATTCCGCCGACCAACTGCAAGAAGCGCTGCTGGAATTTCAGCAAAGTTTGCCGGGCGGGTATACCGTCGGCGCACCGCGCTGGCAGGGAGAACCCGCCGCCGACCGTCACACCGATTGGATTGCCATCGGCTTGGGCGTGTTGGCAATTTTGGCGCTGCTGGGATTGATTCCGTTGTGGGTGCAGGTCTATCGCACCCGAATTAAACCCAATGCCACGCCGCTGAGCGCCATACCCACCCCCTTCCCTTCGCCCGCCCCCGGCGAAGTGCGCGTCCCGCTGCTCATCGGGTTCAGCCAGCCGGAAGCGGAAGCAATTTTAGAAGGGCTGGGGTTAAAAATGGTCATCAACGGCTACGAGGTTGACCCTACACTGGAACCGTTCGCGGTGGTGAAACAATCGGTGCCGCCGGGTATGCCCGTCGCCGCCGGCAGTGCGGTATATGTTACCCTCAGTCGGGGCAGAAATTTGGTGGAAGTGCCGCAGGTCACCGGTTTTCAATTCCGCGAAGCGAAACAAAAATTGGAAGCCGCTCATTTAACCATAAAAACCGCAGAAGTGTGGAGTTTGGAACCCCCCGGCACCGTGCTGGAACAATCGCCGGCAGGGCAGGCATTACTTTCCGAAAATACCGCCGTCACTCTAAAAATCAGCGCGGGCACAAAAGTTTCGGTGGGCGCGAATTTCGATAACCAAATTATGCTGGTAGCATACGAAATTCCAAAAATACTTTACAACCGCAGCGAAAAAATCCCGCTAACCCTGTATTGGCAAGCAATAAAACCGCCGCGCAAAAATTACGATGTGTTGCTGCAACTAACCACCCCCAACGGACAACACGTGGCAGAATATCAAAGCAACCCGGCGCGGGGCACACGCCCCACCCTCAGTTGGTTGGCATCGCAACAGGTTGTTGATGCCTACCAGCTCATCATCCCGGAAAATATCACCGCGGGAGCATACCAGTTGCGTTTGGCATGGGTAGACCCGGAAACGAATCGGGGATTGCCCATTATTTCCGGCGGGTCACTCAAAACAGAAGACCAATCTTTGATTTTACAGGAAATCCATGTAAATTAAAGGTTTGGGTTCTATTTATATCAGATTAAAATCATTCGCTATTTTTCATATAACCGGTTATAATATCGGCACACTACATTTTTATACCGTTTGGAGGCACATTTGCGGTCAACTTTTTTCAAAAATAGTTTCATATATATCCTGATTATCGCCGCCATTGTAACGCTGGTAATGAGCGTTTTCAGCAACCGTACCCAACCCAAAGAGTTGGATATCAGCACGTTGGCAACACAAATTCAGCAGCAAAAAGTCAAAAAAATCGCCGTAAAAACCAATGGCGATTTACTGGTATCATATTTTGACCAACCGGAAGAGCAAATTGCCCGCAAAGAACCGGGCGTATCGCTTTTTGATATGATGACCGGATTGGGCGTAACTCCCGATGAGTTGGCTCATGTGACGATTGTGATTGAACCGGAAAGCCCGTGGACAGATTGGGGCAGTCTTGCCATTACCATTCTGCCGTTGGTGCTCATCGGCGGGCTGCTGTATTTTATGGTGCGGCAAGCGCAAGGGTCAAACAGTCAGGCGATGAGTTTCGGCAAAAGCAAAGCGCGAATGTTCACCGGCGATAAACCCACCGTTACCTTCGATGACGTTGCCGGCGCCGATGAAGCCAAAGAAGAACTCAATGAAGTCGTCGAATTCCTCCGCGAACCGGAAAAATTCATCTCGCTCGGCGCACGCATCCCCAAAGGCGTGCTGATGGTCGGTCCTCCCGGCTGCGGCAAAACCCTCATGGCAAAAGCCGTCTCCGGCGAAGCCGGGGTGCCCTTCTTCTCCATTTCCGGCTCGGAATTTGTGGAAATGTTCGTCGGGGTGGGTGCCAGCCGCGTGCGCGATTTGTTCGAGCAGGCAAAACGAAACAGCCCCTGCATCATCTTTGTGGACGAAATTGACGCCGTCGGGCGGCATCGCGGCGCCGGGCTGGGCGGCTCGCACGATGAACGCGAACAAACGCTGAACCAAATTTTGGTGGAAATGGACGGCTTCGACACCGATACCAACGTGATTGTCATTGCCGCCACCAACCGCCCCGACATCCTCGACCCGGCATTGCTGCGTCCGGGACGTTTCGACCGGCGGGTGGTGCTCGACCGCCCCGACTGGCTGGGACGGCAACAAATTTTGCAAGTTCACACCCGCGGCAAACCCCTTGCCGCCAATATTGATTTGGAAGCGCTGGCAAAAATGACCATCGGTTTTGTGGGCGCGGATTTGGAAAATCTGGTGAACGAAGCCGCAATTTTGGCGGCGCGCCACAACCGCAAACAAATAGAAATGGATGATTTTCAAAATGCCATGGAGAAAATCATCATGGGACCGGAACGAAAAAGCCGGGTCATCAACGAGCATGAAAAAGCAATTATTGCCTATCACGAAGCCGGTCATGCCATTGTTGCCAAAATGATACCCGGCGCCGACCCGGTGCATAAAGTGAGCATTGTTGCCCGCGGACATGCCGGCGGGGTAACCATGTACATCCCCGAAGACGACAAAACGTTGATGAACCGTACCCATTTCAAAGCGCGGTTGACGGTGGCAATGGGCGGACGCGCCGCCGAAGCGGTAATATTCCCCACGGTAACCACCGGCGCCAGCAACGACCTGCAACAAGCCACCAAACTTGCCCGCGCAATGGTTACACAATACGGTATGAGCGAAAAAATGGGCTTGCTCACCTACGGCAAAAAAGAAGAATTGGTCTTTTTGGGGAAAGAAATTGGCGAACACCGCAATTACAGCGAAGAAGTTGCCCGCACCATTGATTTGGAAGTTCGCCGGTTGTTGCTGGACGCATACGAAACCGCCAAAAAAATCCTCACCGACCATCGAGACAAACTGGTTGAAGTTGCCGAATTGCTGATGACAGAAGAAACCATCGACGCGGCAACCTTCAATGCCGTCTTCTCTTAACCTTTACCTTCCTTTCGCGCCGACAGCACTTCACGCCCTGTTGGCGCGTTTTATTTATCGGCAAAAATAATGTATAATCGCATTGATTTGGCAACACACAAAAAACTGTCTCACACAGCAAAACTAGACATAAAGCCAATAATATATTATATTAAAGATATAAAGTAACTATACAACAATGGTTATTGCAAAACCTGTAAAATTTGAACAATCCCCCATTGTTCAAACCCGAAAGTTGTTTCGTTACACTTGCAATAACAGTTTACACCCCGATGGTTGATAGTTACGTTATAAAATCCGTCCGATACGGAGGTTTCATCTGTGCCAGAAAAAAGTGGATTATACTACCCCAATAAAATTGGGCGCATATACCTGGAAGCGATGGAAGAGGTTATGGGCAAAGGCGGCATCAACGCCGTTTTGAATTTGGCGAAGTTGTCGCATTATATAGACAATTACCCACCCGCTAATTTAGCCAAAGAACTCGATTTTGCCGACTTTAGCGCCATCAACGCCGCCATCGAAGAGATGTACGGACCGCGTGGCGGGCGCGGGCTGGCACTGCGAGCCGGACGAGCATCGTTTGCGCAGGGGCTTAGCGATTTCGGCGCGCTCATCGGCGTCAGCGAACTTGCCTTCAAAGTTATCCCGTTGGGCACCAAACTCAAAGTCGGGTTACGCGCCATGGCAGAAACCTTCAGCACCTTCAGCGACCAAAAATCTCACGTCACCGAAGAAGAAGACCGCTTTGTGTACACCATCGAATACTGCCCGGTTTGCTGGGGGCGCACCGCCGACCACCCCGTTTGTTATGCCGCCACCGGCTTGCTGCAAGAAGGGTTGCGCTGGCTCAGCGGCGGAAAAGACTTCCGCGTTGAACAATTCCA
Organism: uncultured Anaerolineaceae bacterium; assembly: GCA_964411845.1. Classification (GTDB taxonomy): domain Bacteria; phylum Chloroflexota; class Anaerolineae; order 4572-78; family 4572-78; genus JANTHQ01. The sequence continues at coordinate 2,228 of CAYPNZ010000102.1, read as the reverse complement.
TTGCCACGCAATGGGGCACGAAACTTGCGATTTCGCTATTTACAAACAACCATTGGCATAGCATTTCAATAGCACTTTTAGGCATCTTTGAATGAAGCACAAATTGCTGATTGTGGAAGACGACCCCGATACCTCGGAAATGTTGCGCGTTTATTTTGAGGCGCAGGGGTACAAAATTTTGCAAGCCTTTTCCGGCAACGAAGCACTCCAACAGTGTCAACGCGGGCTACCCGATTTAATTCTGCTGGATGTACGGTTGCCCGATATTGACGGATTGGAAGTGGGCAAACAACTGCAAGAAAATCTCCACACCAGCCGTATCCCCATCATTTTTGTCACCGAACGTCAAGAACGCGATTACCGCATCAACGGGCTAAAACTCGGCGCGGTAGATTACATCACCAAACCCTTCGACATTCAGGAACTGCGTTTGAAAGTGCGCAACACCCTCCGTCGTGCCGCCGGACAAAACAATCCCATTACCAGTCTGCCCGGCGAACGCCTCACCGCGCAAAAACTTGAAGCCATTTTAAAAACCGAACACTGGGCAGTCATCGGCGTAACCATTTCCGGTTTAGACACCTTCAACGAAATTTACGGTTTTGTTGCCCGCGATGATGTTTTGCGGGCAATCGCGCTGATTGTAACCAGTGTGGTGGATGAAATCGGCACGGTAGACGATTTTGTCGGGCATCCCACCGAAACCCAATTCGTCGTAACCACCCTCGAATCAAAAGTTAATCAATTGGCAAACCGAATTCAAAACCGTCTCGACCAAGCGATGCTCTATTTTTACCCCATTCACGACCGCGAAGCCGGATATGTCATCCACAGCAATGCCCCCGGCGGCAAAATAGACATCCCGTTTTTACAGGTAAGAACCCAAATTATCACCCGGCAAACCGCTAACTTCACCCGTGCGGAACAATTTTCGCAAGTGTTGAACCTGTCGCTGTAACAATGGCGCTTCCCCTTTCTCCCCGCGAAATTGAATATGCCGCCCGGCAGTATCAACCGGAACTTGTCTCTTTCACCCAAAAACTCATTCAAACCCCCAGTCTGCCCGGCGCCGAAGAAAAAATTGCCCTGCTGACACAAGCCGAAATGCACCGGCTGGGGTACGATGAAGTGTCAACCGATTCATTCGGCAATGTCATTGGTTTGATAAAAGGGGGAAACGCCCCTTCGCTGATGCTGAACGGGCATTTAGACCACGTTGCCACCGGCGACCCCGCCGGTTGGACGCATCCACCGCACAGTGGCAAAATTGTAAACGGCTCAATTTGGGGACGCGGCGCCGTGGATATGAAAGGTCCGCTGGCGTGTATGCTTTACGCCGCCGCCATCATAAAAAAATCGGGCATCACCCCGCCGGGAAATATCTTTCTTGCCGCACCGGTCATGGAAGAAACGGGCGGCGTGGGAACAACCCATTTAACAACCCACCTGCACACCGATTTGGCAATCGTCGGCGAACCGAGCCACAACGTTTTGCGGCGCGGACATCGCGGGCGGGTAGAATTGTGGGTTACGTTTCGGGGAAAATCCATCCATGCCAGCATGCCACATTTGGGCATCAACCCGTATTTCAGTTTGGCAGAATTTTTGCGGCATTTAAACGACATGCCTATGGCAAAAGATGCCACCTTCGGCGGCTCGAATGTCGCGCCGACATTGATACAAACCGACCAAACCAGCCCCAACGTTACCCCCGGCGAAATTCGGTTAACGCTGGATTGGCGCAACACCCCCACCGAATCGCCGGCGGAAATTGTGGAAAAAGTGCAATCCGCACTAAACCGCAGCCTGAAAAACGGAACCACCGGTTCGGTAACGCTGGCAACACGCCCGTTTACCACCTACACCGGCAGAACCATCGAACAATCGGCGGTATTCCCGTCGTTTGAACTGCCCGCCGATTCTCTGTTGGTGCGGCAAGCCCGGCGCACCCTCAGCCAAACACTGGGCACGGAAATGCCGGTGGATGTGTGGCAATTTGCCACCGACGGCGGGCATTTAATGGCAGCCGGCATCCCCACCCTCGGTTTTGGTCCCGGCGATGAAACGCTGGCGCACACCAACCGCGAACACATCCGCATTGCCGATATGTTAACTGCCGTGCGGGGCTACATCGCGCTGGCGCTTACCGATTGGACTGCCGCCCTTCACTCGGTGAAATAATCTGCCAGCGCCGCCTGCCACGGGCGCAGCGTAACGCCCAACGCCGC
>CAYPNZ010000101.1:0-8309 GCA_964411845.1 uncultured Anaerolineaceae bacterium | reverse complement strand
TGACCACGGCGAACTTGCCCGCCAATTCATTGCGCAACTTTCCAACAACGCTGATTTGACCGTCGGCGCGGCAGCCGAAAATTACGCGCAAGCAGAAGATTGGCTTAACCGCAGCCGTATCAAAGCGTTGGTGGTCATTCCCCCCGGCTTTACCGAAAATCTCTCGGCGGGACGCCCCGTTGAAATTCAGGTGCTGGTGGACGGCACCGACCCCACCACCGCCGAATTTGCCATCACCCACATTTTAAGCCGCACACAAGCCTGGGGGTATAAACTGGCAACCAAGGTTTATAGCCGCCAACCCGTTAGCGGCGAATTGTCACTCATCAAAAACCCGCTTGAATTGCGCATACGGACGTGGTACAACCCCACCCTCAACAACCAAACCGGCATCATCCCCGCTTTGCTGGCGCTGGTGCTCAGTTTACCCGCCATCGCGGTGCTGGGCGCTATTGTGCGCGAAAAAGAATTGGGCACGCTGGAAGGTCTTTTTGCCACCCCGCTGGGTCGCGCCGAATTGCTGGTCGGCAAAATTATACCGTATATCGCCACGGGGTTGGTCAGCGCGGTGCTGTGCGCGTTTGCCGCCGTAGCGATTTTCGGGGCGCCTTTTCGCGGCAGTTTGGCGCTGTACCTGCTGCTCACCGCCGATTTCTTTTTGGCATCGTTCAGTATGGCGCTGCTCATCGCCACGTTTCTCAATTCGCAGGCGGCGGCATCGCTGGTGGGATTTCTCTTTTTTATGTTTCCCGGCTTCTTTTTGAGCGGCATTTTCTTTCCCGTGTCCGCCTTCCCCGATTTGGTGAAACTGGATGCTTCGTTTCTGCCGTCTACCCCGTTTGTTGCCATTATTCGCGGGTTGATGGTGAAAGGGCAGGGGCTGGGCGCGCTGTGGCTGCCGGCGCTCACCCTGTTCGGCACGGGCGTGATGATGACCCTTCTTTCCATTTTTTTGTTCAAAAAGCGCATCGGATAGTCAATGTTCCATCGAATTAAAACGCTGGTAATCAAAGAAATGATACAACTGCTGCGCGCGCCGGTCATCATTTTACTGGTGACGCTGGGACCCCTGACCGAAATGTCTATGGTGGCATGGTCAACGGGCGCACCAATTGAACATTTGCCCACCGCCGTGGTAGATTTAGACCACACGGCAGGCAGCCGGCAATTGCTGGCAAAACTGGCAACCACCAAAACCTTCGATTTTCAGTACTTTTTGGATGATATGACAGCCATTATCCCGCTGATTGAATACGGAGATGTGGTGGGCGCGTTGGTCATTCCGCGGGGATATGCGCGCAATTTGAAAACCCCGCTCGGCGATGCGGCGCAGATAAGTTTTGTGCTGGACGGCGCCGACCCGATTGCCGCGCGGGCGGCGTTAGCAGCGGTGCAGGGCACGGTACAAGCGGAAAGTGTGCGGGTGCTGACACAATGGGTTGGAGAAGATGCGTCGGCAGCGCTGTCGCTGATTCGACCGCGTTTGCGGGTGCGGTTCAACGAAGCGTTGAAAAAATCGGTGTACACTGTGCCGTCGGAATTGGGGTTGATTCTGTTTGCCATTGCGCTGATGTTGTCGTCCATCGGTATTGCCCGCGAGCGCGAACTGGGCACACTGGAACAATTGATGGTCACCCCGATGGGTAAATTCGAGTTGATTGCCGCCAAAGCCGTGCCGCCCGTGCTGTTAAGTTACATCTCTTTCATTTTTATGCTGCTGGTAGCAATTTACGGGTTTGGCGTGCCGATGCGCGGGTCGTGGGCGCTGCTGCTCGGTTCGGCAACCGTCTTTCTGTTTGTGGAGTTGAGCATCGGGTTGATGATTTCGGCGTGGTCGGGCAATCAGGTACAGGGTATGCTGGGCGGCATGATGTGGGTGATGACCGAGTTTTTCTTTTCGGGCTATGGTGTGCCGGTGGAAAATATGCCCGACGCGCTGCAAAAATTGGCGCTTATTTTTCCCATTTACCATTGGATGATTATTTTCCGTGCCATTTTGCTGAAAGGGGTGGGGGTCGGCGTAATTTTGCCGCAATTGCTGTGGGGATTGGGTATCGGCGCAGTGGTCATTCCGCTGGGCATGTGGGTGCTGGGTCGGCAAAACTGGGAATAGAAACGGTTTCACAGCGAATCTTGCACTTTAAAAATTGAAAAACGGCTTGACGCACGTGCGGGAAGATGGTATACTCTGAATGAACACTCATTCATTTTTATGAACGAGTGTTCAGCGCATAATTTTATGGCAGGTGAACAATGACCGCAGCAAACCCCGTTAAAGATGCCGTAACACAGGCACGTCAGCGCCAAATTTTAGAAGCCGCCGTGACGGTATTTGCGGAAAAAGGGTACCATCGGGCAACCATCAAAGATATTGCACGCACTGCCGGCGTTGCCGACGGCACAATTTACAACTATTTCAAAAATAAACAAGACGTAATGTTGAATATCGTGTTGCAGATGGCGGAAATCAACCGGCTAATGGACGACGTGGAGCAAGCGTTGCAAACATTAACCCCCGCCCAATTGCTGGAAATGGTATTTCAAAACCGGCTGCGCACCATGAAAAACAACCTGCCGCTCACCCGCGCCATTTTCCCCCAAATTATTACCGACCCGGAACTGAAACGGATGTTTTTTGAAAAATTGTTGCTGCCCAACCTTGATAAAGGTAAAAAGGTTTTTCAAACCTATGTTGAGCGCGGGCAACTGCACGACGCCGACCCGGAAATTATCATTCGCGGATTGTTTTCGGTTATTTTTGGCACCATTATGCTGGCAATGCTGGGCGATACCGTCATCCTCAACGAAGCGGATGCGTTCAGCGACCAAATGACCGCCATTTTTCTGCGGGGGCTGAAACTCGACCGGATGGAGCGCGAGCAATGATTTATCGCACCTGGAGTTTGATGCGCAAGGAATTTATCCACATTTTCCGCGACCCGCGCAGCCTCATCATTATGTTTTTCATTCCGTTGATGCAACTGGTGATACTGGGGTATGCCGCTACCACCGACATTGAACACTTGCGCACCGTGGTGCTGGACGCCGACAAAACGCCGCAAAGCCGTCAACTGATTGCCACTTATGCCGCTTCAAACTATTTTACTATTGTGAATTATGTGGACACCCAAGACGAGATTCGGTATTTTATTGACCATGGCGACGCGCGAGCGGGTTTTATTATCCCCAGCGGGTACGGCACCGATGTTACCGCCGGACGGCAGGTGGACATTCCCTTTTTTATTGACGGTACCGACCCGCAAGTATCGAACATTGTTTTTGCCGCATCACAATCGGTGGGGCAGTCGCTTTCGGTGAAATTATTGCAGCGGCGGCTGGGCATCGCCCCCGAAAAATTGCTCGGTATTGATGTGCGTCCGCGGGTTTGGTACAACCCCAACATGGAAAGTTCGCATTTTATGATACCGGGATTGATGGTCATCATTCTGTACCTGTTTACCGTGCTGTTCACCGCGTCATCCATCGTCCGCGAGCGGGAAACCGGCACCATCGAGCAACTCATCGTTACCCCCATCAAACCGATTGAGTTGATTGTGGCAAAGGTATTTCCATACATTTTCATATCGTTTTTCGATGTTTTGGAAGTGTTGGCAATCGGTATGTTTTGGTTTCACGTGCCGGTAAACGGCAGTTTATTGCTGCTGCTGGAACTTTCGGCGCTTTTTTTGCTATCGTCGCTCGGTATCGGCATTTTTATTTCCAGCGTAACCGGTACCCAGCAAGAGGCACTGTTAATGACAATGGGTACTGCGCTGCCGACCATCTATTTGAGCGGTTTTTTCTTTCCGTTGGAGGCAATGCCGCAATGGCTGCAATTTATCAGTTATCTCATTCCGGCGCGATATGCCATGGAAATTATGCGCGGCATCATTTTAAAAGGTGTCGGGCTGGAAATTTTGTGGAATCAGGTGCTTGCCATTACCGTTTTCGGGTTGGCGATTATGGTGCTGGCGGCAACCCGGTTTAAACGGCGGTTGGATTGAAAAGCGTTTTTCGCACATCGGGAGACTTCAAATGCGCAACCGGATGACCCTGCGGCGCACGCTGGCAATTGCTCGAAAAGAATTGCACCATATTTTTCGCAGTCCCATCAACCTGTTTTTGGTGACGATTGCCCCCGCTTTTTTACTGCTTACGCTGGGGTATGTTTTCTCACTGGATGTGGAGCATGTCAAACTGGCGGTATTCGATGATGACCGCAGTGAACTTTCCAGAGCATACATTAACCATGTTACCGCCGGCGAGACATTTTCGGTGGTGGCACAGCCTGCCGATTATGATACGCTGGATGCGCTGCTGATTGCCGGAAAAATTGATGCCGGCATGGTCATCCCCCCGGATTTTAGCGAACAATTGCTGGCTTCGCGGCAAGCAACGGTGCAAGTGTTGATTGACGGCAGCAACTCACTGGTCGGCTCGTCGGTTTTGCAGAAACTCAGCGCGGTTTCCACGGAAGTTTTGCCGAAATTGTTGCCATTGCAGGCACCGCCGCCGCCGTTTGAAGTGCGCGGGCGAGCGTGGTACAACCCCAACCTGCAATCGTTGGTCAGTATGGTGCCCGGCTTGTTGGCAATTGTGTTGACGATGCCGGCGCTGGCGTTAAGCCTCAGTTTGGCGCGCGAAAAAGAGTTGGGCACGCTGGAAGGATTGGTTGCCACCCCCATGCACGGCGCGGAATATCTGCTGGGGAAGATGAGCGCCTATTTGCTGGTGGGCATTGTGGGCGTGCTGCTCAGTTGGGCGGTGGCGGTGAGATGGTTTGATGTGCCGTTTTTGGGGTCGCTATGGTTGCTGGTGGGGTTAACCGCCGTCTATTATTTCGCGGCGATGGGTTTCAGTTTGGTGGTGTCAACGTGGCTGAAAAGCCAACAAACGGCATTGTTTACCGTGATGATGGTCTTTTTTGTGCCCAGTTTCTTTTTGACGGGACTGCTGTTCCCCATTGACCGCACCAAAGCAGGCAGCCGGCTATCGGCGATGATGTTACCCGCCACCCATTACATCACAATTGCGCGCGGGATATTTTTAAAGGGTACCGACATTACATTTTTGGTGTTTCCGGTAACCGCTCTGACGGTAATGGGCATTGTGGCGCTGTTGGTCAGTGTGGCGGCATTTAAAAAACGAGTGGGGTAGGGGATGATGCCGGCACGGATTTGGCAAATTGTGGTGAAAGAAATCATCCAATACCGCCGCGATGTGGTATTGACGGTATTCATTTTCACCTTCCCGGTGATGCAGTTGATGCTGGTGGCAAATGCTACCGGCAGCGATATTGCCCACCTGCCGATTGCCGTTTTTGATGAAGACCGCAGCGCGGTCAGCCGGGGCATTGTGCAAACGCTGGCAAATCTCGATACCGTATCGGTGACGGTGTATACCGGCGACAGCGACCGGGCAGACAATTTATTGCAACGCGGTGAGGTGTGGGCGGTGGTGGTTATCCCGCCGAATTTCGCCGCCGATTTGTGGAAAACCAACCAACCGGCGCGGGTGCAGGTTATCGCCGACGGTTCGAGCGTGTATGGTGGCGGTACGGTATTGCACACCATCGAAGGGGCGGTGAACGGTTATCTCTATCACCGGTGGCGCACAAATTCGGCGGTTCCGCCGGGGCAGCCCGTGCCGTCCATCGAAATTGAAGCGCGGATGCGGTTTAACGCGGCACTTAACAAACGATATAACTCTATTCCGGCACAATTTGGTTTTATTGTGTATCAGGTCACGCTGATTGTATCGGCTTTGGGGTTGGTGCGCGAACGCGAAATGGGCACGCTGGAGCAATTGATGGTTACCCCGCTGCGCCGCCGCGATATGCTTGCCGGCAAAGCCATACCGGCGGTGGTCATCGGTTTTGTGGATGCACTGCTGATGCTGTGGGTTGTGGTGAACATATATCACATTCCGCAGCGGGGAACGTGGTGGCTGTTATTAACCCTAACCTTCTTTTTCATCCTCGCCGAAACCGGCTGGGGGCTGCTGATTTCGGCGGTGGCGCGCAGCCAACAGCAGGCACTGCTCACCATCTTCCCGCTCAGCATGCTCGATTTGGCGCTGTCGGGGTATCTGGTTCCGGTAGAAAACATGCCGGTATGGCTGCAACTGTTGGCGGAATTTTCACCGATGCGACATTACATCACCATCGTCAAATCGGTTATGATAAAAGGCGCAACCCTGCCGATGCTGTGGGAACATGCCGCGGCATTGGTAGGATTAACCCTGTTAATGGCATATCTCAGCCATCGTTTTTTGGCACGAACCTTTGAATAAACGACGTGTCTTTTGTCAAGCGGAAATAGGAGATAGCCCCAGATGCAACAGCAAGGCGCGGTCAACAGCAACCATTGTTTCGCCGGTTAGCGAACCCATCTTGCGAATCAATCGTGATTTATCGAGGGTACGAATGTGAAAGACCAGAGCAACCGAATCTTTTGGTAAACCGGATTCTTGTGCAGAGATAAAAACAGTAAACAAAAACCGTTTTGTTTTTAGATTTGATGTCAATGGCACGATGGTAACAGTTGGAATACGAGCATTTGCCAAATTACATTGAACTACCAGTACCGGGCGAGTACCGGATTGCTCAACACCGACCGTAGGATTCAAATTGGCAAGAAAAATATCACCCCGATTGATGGTCATCGGTGGTTCCTTCGGTGTGTTGCAAGGCTTCGTTTTCAGCAGCAAGCCATAATTCATCGGTAAGTTCATCGGCTATTTCAGCGTATGATGCCGCCAGTATATCATAATCGGTTGCAAGTTTTTCTCTTAGGGTCTGGTATGATGAAGCCTCATAGTCATACGATGATTGTTCGGTGAACTGCAAGAAACGAATAAACCGAAAGACATCTTCCAATTTGTCATCAGAAAGTTGTGCAAGTGCCTGATAAATTGTATAGCGATCTATTTTAACAGCCATAGATACTCCCGACGATTTAATATCGTTGAAATTATAACATACTCATGGTAGAGAATCAATGAATGAAGCCGATATAATCATCCAAACTGAAAATCTAACCAAAAAATTCGGCACGGTAACGGCGGTGAATAACCTGTCGCTGGCGGTGCGGCGCGGCGAAATTTTCGGGCTGGTGGGTCCCGACGGCGCGGGCAAAACCACCACCATTCGCATATTGGCGGCAATCATGAACCCCACCGCCGGCAAAGCCACCGTTGCCGGATACGACTCCGTCAAACAGGGCGAAGCCATCAAACACCACATCGGCTATATGGCGCAGCAATTTAATCTGTATGGCGATTTGAGCGTGCTGGAAAACATTACCTTTTTTGCCGATATTTTTGCCGTGCGGGGTAAAATTCGGCGCGAGCGGATTGACAAATTGCTGCACTTCGCCCGTCTCACCGAATTTACCGACCGTCGCGCCGGAAAACTGTCCGGCGGCATGAAAAAGAAACTGGCGCTGGCGTGTGCACTCATCCACCAACCCGACATTCTTTATCTGGATGAACCGACCACCGGCGTTGACCCCGTTTCTCGCCGCGAGTTTTGGGATATTCTGGCAGATTTGCACATTCAGGGCGTGACCATTCTGGTCAGCACGCCGTATATGGACGAAGCGGAACGCTGCTCGCGGGTGGGGCTGATGTATGGCGGCTCGCTGATTGAATGCGATACCCCGCAAAACCTTAAATCGCAGGTGGTGGGCGATTTGCTGGAACTGCGCCCCGTTTCGGCGACCATGCGCGGCATCGGGTTGCTGCGCCGGGCGCAAGCGGCGGTAAATGCGCTTGAAGGTGTGCTGGAAGTGCAAACTTTCGGCGATTTGCTGCATATTTTTGTGGATGATGCCGCCGCTCGCCAGCCGAAAATTGTGGCGGCATTGGCTGCCGCAAATATCGAAGCGCAGAATGTGCGCCACACCCGCCCCCGCATGGAAGAAGCCTTCATCTCGCTGGTGCGGCGGGCGGAAGCAACGGCTTCGGGAGATAAAAATGACTCTGCAACCGAATGACCATGCCGTCGTAACCGAAAACCTGACCAAAAAATTCGGCGATTTTACCGCCGTTGACCACGTGAATTTCACCATTCCCCGCGGCGAAATTTTCGGCTTTTTGGGACCGAACGGCGCGGGCAAAACCACCACCATGCGGATGCTGCTGGGGCTGCTGCGTCCCACCGCGGGCACGGCGTTGGTGCTGGGGTTGGATGTCCGGCAGCAATTGCCGGAAATTCGGCGGCGGATTGGCTATATGAGTCAAAAATTCAGTTTGTATAACGATTTAACCGTTATCGAGAACCTGAATTTTTACGGCGGGGTATATGGCGT
>CAYPNZ010000100.1:0-8328 GCA_964411845.1 uncultured Anaerolineaceae bacterium | reverse complement strand
TTTACGTTTTTACGCCTTGCCGTTCACTTGCTTTTTCGTTCTTTCCACTGCTCGCGGAATGATTTCGGGGCGAAGGCGGGAAATTCGCGGTAATCCGTCCACCCGTTGAGGGGCGGCGGCAGTTTTTTCACCCAGCCGTTTTTTGCCAGCAGCCGTGTGCCCAGCGATGCCATTTTCATACCCCAGCGATAGAGCGCGGGATGCGCCGCCGCCAGCCGGTATCCGCGTATGCCCCAATTGAGCCACGCCGGCGATTTGCCCGCCTCGTGTCCGGCGGCGCGCAGGTTCAGCAGCATACGCGGCAGGTCAATCCGCACGGGGCACACTTCTTGACATTTGCCGCACAGGGTGCTGGCGTGCGGCATTTCGCCGGCGGTGTCCAGCCCCCATAAAATGGGTGAGATGACCGAGCCGATGGGACCGGGGTAAACGCTGCCATAGGCGTGCCCGCCGATAGCCTGAAAAACCGGACAGTGGTTTAGGCACGCGCCGCAGCGGATGCAATACAGAATTTCGGCGTTTTCCGATGCCAGCGCGCGGCTGCGTCCGTTATCCAGCAGCACCACGTGAAATTCCTCCGGTCCGTCGGGGTCGGCGGGGCGGCGCGCGCCGGTGATGATGCTGGTGTATACCGACATTTTCTGCCCGGTGGCACTGCGCGCCAGCACGTTCAGCAATACGCCCAAATCTTCAAACGTGGGAATGACCTTCTCCATACCGACAATTGCCACGTGAATGCGCGGCGCGGTGGTGGTGAATCGTCCGTTCCCTTCATTGGTTACCAAACAGATGGAACCGGATTCCGCCACGGCGAAATTTGCGCCGCTGATGCCCATATCGGCGGAGAGAAAGACTTTCCGCAGATGGGCGCGGGCAATGTCGTTCAGGGCGATGGGGTCATCGGTGTATGGCACGCCGAGTTTCTCGTGGAAGGTTTCGGCAACTTCGTACCGCGTTTTGTGCATAACCGGCGCGATGATGTGCGACGGTTTTTCTTCCGCCAGTTGGATGATGAATTCGCCCAAATCGCTTTCGGTCACGCGGATGCCGTCCGCTTCCAGCGCGCGGTTCAGTTCGATTTCCTCGGTTGCCATTGATTTCGATTTGACCACCCGTTGCACGCCCCGCGCTTTTGCCAGTTGACGCACGTAATTTACCGCTTCGGCGGCATCTTTCGCCCAAAAAACCGTGCCGCCGTTGGCTGCCACATTATCGGCAAATTGTGCCAAATAGCGGTCAAGGTTACTGAGGGTGTGGGCGCGAATGAGCCGCGCGCGGTCGCGGAATTCGTCCATTTGGGGGAAAGCGGCAACGGCGCGAGCGCGTCCGGCTTCCAAATTGTGCGCGCCGAGCGCTACGGCGTGGGTTACTTTGGGGTTGTGCAGGGCATCGCGGACGCGCTGTTGAAAGGTGGTTTCAGACATGGTCGTCGTCCTTCTCGCTCGGACGCAAAACCTCGGCGATGTGTTTTGCCTGCACGGTGCTGCCCCGTTTTTTCAACCCGCCGCCAATGTGCATCAAACAACTAAAATCGGTGGCGACCACCGTATCTGCGCCGCTGGCTTCGATGTTGTCCAGTTTCTTTGCCAGCATTGCCCCGGAAATGTCGCTCATTTTCACCGCGAACAATCCGCCGAAGCCGCAGCATTCCGTTTCGCCTGCCAGCGGTACAATCTCCGCGCCGTCCACATTTTCCAGCAGGGTTTTCGGCTGGGTGTAAATGTGCAAATTGCGCAACCCGTGGCACGAAGCGTGATAGGTGATTTTTTCGCTGCGCCGGGCGTGGGTATCGGTTACACCGAGTTCATCCACCAAAAATTGGGTGAACTCATACAGCCGCGCCGAAACCCGCTCGGCTTTGGCGGCATATTCCGGTTCACCGGCAAATAGTTCGGGGTAATGATGAATCATCATATCGGCACACGATGCCGCCGGCACGATGATGGGTCCTTCGGTGGCATCCAGCACATCCAAATTGTGGCGTGCCATCGCGCGGGCATCATCCCAAAAGCCGCCGTTGAACGCCGGTTGTCCGCAGCAGGTTTGCTCGTATGGAAATTCAACGCGGCAGCCGTTGGCTTCCAGCACATCCACCACCGCCATCCCGGCGTCGGGGTTCAGCGCATCAACCAAACAGGTGGCAAACAATTGCACCGTTACGGGTGATTGAGTTGTCATCAGGTTTACCTCCAGTGAGGCAATTATAATCGAAAGGGAAAGCGGTTGTCAAAATGCCATTGTGGCAACCCTGTTTTTTGAAAATCTATTTAGCCACGGGTTGAATAGAACACAGACACCGCAGATTGCACGGATTTTCTTGAAAATATTTTAAAAATCTGCTCAAATCCCTAATCCGTGTTCTATTCTCTATTCACTTGAGTAGTTATTTACATTTTACAAATTTCCCGAAATTGGTTATAATATCTTCATTCAATTTAGGGGAAAATAATGTTATGGTGAAGAGATTTGTGCCGGATATTCCGCATTTTTTGTGGTTGGCAAAAAGCCAGCATCTCTTTCACCGGTAAAACGCTATGTTAAAAATACATAGCGTTTTTTGTTTTTTGGAAAGGAGGCTTGGCGACTGAAAAAATTGGAAATAACAAACGTTCATTAACCACTTTTCAAACGGCAATTAAAACAAGGAGGTTTTTTTATGAAATTAGGCGGCTATATTGATAGAATTCCGTGGGTCAATTTAACGGACGGTACAGTAGAATACAAAGGTATTGACGAAGCCGACGCGCGAAAATATATCGGCGGGCGCGGTTTGGGCGTAAAATACGTGTTCGACAATGGTCCCGAAGTTGACCCCCTTTCACCGGAAAATATTATGTGCGTGATGGGCGGTCCGCTCACCGGCACAGATGTGAATATGAGCGGGCGATTGTGCATTGTCACCAAATCGCCGCTGACGGGAACCGTAACCGACAGTCATATGGGCGGTTGGACGGCTGCCAAAATGCGCTGGGCAGGCGTGGATGGTGTTGTCTTTAAAGGAAAATCACCCAAACCGGTGTATGCGTATGTGGAAAACGGAGAAGTAACGCTGCACGATGCCGAAGAATTTTGGGGAAAAACCACCCACGAAACCATCAAACTGCTGCGTGAAAAACACGGCGAAGATTGCGGCGTGATGGCAATCGGTCCCGCCGGTGAACGGCTGGTAAAATTCGGCGCGTGGCTGAACGAAGATGACCGCGCGTGCGGACGCGGCGGCACGGGGGCAGTTGGCGGCAGCAAAAATTTGAAGGCCATCGTTTTCAAAGGCAACAAAAAGAATAAACCCAAACCCGCCAATAAAGAAGCCGACAAAGCCGCTCGCAAAAAAGCGCTGGCAACCATTATGGCAGAAGAAAACATCACCTCGCCGCGCAAAGGCGGTTTGAGCGTGTACGGCACCAACGTACTGATGAACATTACCAACGGCATTGGTGCACTGCCGGCGTTCAACTCGAAAACCACTTCTTTCGGCGACCGTGCCGAAACCCTTTCCGGCGAATGGGTGGTGGAAAACATTTTGGTCAACGACCCCACCTGCCACGCTTGTCCCGTTGCCTGTAAAAAAGAAGTGGAAGTTAAAGACGGTCCCTTCAAAGTTCATATGGAAAGCGTGGAATATGAACCGGCATGGTCGCTGGGGGCAAACTGCGGCAACGATGATGTCGGCGCGGTGGCATATATGATTGATTTGGCGAACAAATATGGTTTCGATGCCATCGAAATCGGGCAAGTGCTGTCCATGTATATGGAATACACCGAAAAATACGCCAACGGAAACCCGCGCTTGGAATGGGGCGACACCGCCGCGATGGTTGAGTTCATCGAGAAAATCGTCGCGCGTGATGGCATCGGTGATGTGCTGGCGGAAGGACCCACCAAAGCCGCCGAAAAATTGGGGCATCCCGAATTGGCGATGGCGGTTAAAGGGCAAGCCATTCCGGCATACGACCCGCGCGGTCTCAAAGGGATGGGCTTGGGCTATGCCACCAGCAATCGCGGCGCATGCCACCTGCGCGCCTACACCCCCGCTTCCGAGTTGGGCGTGATGCCTTTCGGCACGCTGAAAACCGACCCGCTGGCATGGGAAGGCAAAGGCGAACTGGTGAAAATCTTCCAAGATGTGCATGCCGTATCCGACTCGTTCGACATTTGCAAATTCTCGGCATTTGCCGAAGGCATGGACGAATATACCGCCCAATTCAACGCGATGACCGGGCTGGATTACACCCCCGAAGAATTGCTCAAATGCGGCGAACGCATCTACAATTTGGAGCGCTATTACAATAACTTGAACGGCTTCCGCGAAGGTTCGGATACGCTGCCCAAACGCTTCTTGGAAGAACCGAGCACGCAACCCGGCTCGGAAGGGCACGTGTGTGAACTCGACCTGATGCTGAAAGACTATTATGAGTTGCGCGGCTGGAAAGACGGTGTGGTTCCCGAAGAAAAATTGAAGGAACTGGAAATCATCGAGTAATCCGGCGACACGTTGATGTGACTTTTTGGGGAGTGGTTTAATTGTAAGTGCCGACAATTGTCATTGCGAGCCGAAGGCGAAGCAATCCCCGGCAATAGAACACGGAGGTTGCTTCGGGCTACGCCCTCGCAATGACATATCACTTACTTTTGCACCATTACCACTTTTTGCAATAAAAAAGAGAGGCACGATATATCGTGCCTCTCGCTGTTTTAAAGTTGCGGCATTTATCGCCCGGGCGGATAAATGCTCAGCTCATCGCCGGGGTGAACCTGCACTTTCAACCCGCCGATATAATCCAAATCTTTCCCGTTCAGCAATACCCGCCACATCGGTTTGACGCGGTAGATTTTTTCCGCTTCAAACCACGGAATGCCCGTTGCATCGAGCCGCTCGCCGCCTTCCCATTCGAGCGTCAGCACCTCCGACCGCGCTTCGGGGAAATAGTCGAAGAATTTTTTCAGCACGGTTGCCATCGTTGCCCCGTCTGCCAGCCGAATGCGCATTTCGTGCCGACCGGTGACATTCCGCATGCGCCCGAACATTTGCAGCGGCACGGAAAAATCACCGCTATCCAGTTGCAGCGCGGCTCGATACCCGTGCGACATTAGGTGCATGTGCATGGTCAATACTTTATTCCAGCCTGCCAGCGCCGTGGGCACAGCCGGATTGCCCGGCATATCTTCCGCCAAAAAACGGGCGAAAGTGGCGTTTACCAAACTGATTGACCCGGCAACAAACGCCTCCGGCACGTGGATGCGGCGCGGTCCGTGTGCCGCGTGGATTTTCCCCGCCTCAAACAGATAATGGGCAAAATCATCGCTGAAATCCATACCCAGCGTGCGCGCCAGCCATACACTGAAAAATCGCCGCCGCTCCGACAAATGCGCCTCGTCCGCGCCTTTTTCCCAACCTAAAATGACCGCCGTTTCTCGGTTTTGCAATAAATGGTCATACGCCCCCACCACCAGTTCATATCCCCGCCGAAAAAGGGGTTCGATGGTTTCAACCATCGCGTCGAAATCGGCTTGCCCCAGTGCCAAAAACGTTTTCATCCGTTGCCATTCTTCCGCCGGCGACGGCATCAGGTCAGACAGACGATGCACCACCACCTGCCCGGTTGTTTCTTTAATGTTTGCAAATGGATCCATTTCTTGCCTCCCGGTTAACTGAATACCAAATTATATCTCAATACCGGCGTATTTTCCGTGACTTTGGTCACCCGCCGCCGCGCATTGTTTTCCAATGCAGTTTTTCCAGCACCTCGGCGAGAATGTGCTCATCCCCCGAAAAATCCACTTCGATGCGCCCCACCACCAGCGAACCGATGCGATACGGTTCGGTTTTTTGCACTGCCGCTTGCCAGCCGTCGGCGGTCATCACATCGGGTGCGGTTTCCGTCGCGCCCAAATCCGCCAGATAATCTTTCATCAACCACAGCGGCACGCCGAAAATCTGTTTCATACGCCGCCGCCCACCGGCGGGAAAATCCGCACATCGTCATCGGGGGCAATCACCGTGTCCAGCCCGTCCAAATAGCGGGCATCGCGTCCGTTTACCAGAAAATGGAAGGCAGAGTGCATTTCGCCGCCGTTTAAAAACAGTTTTTCACGCATTGGCGGATATTTTTCAAAAAGTTCTTCCAATATCCGGCGCATCGTTTTTGTGCCGCTGTCATTTAAAATTACCGATTTGCCGCCCACAATTTCGCGCAGCGTGGCGTAAACCTTTATTTCCATCGAAATCCTCGTGTTTGTGATGGAGATATTTTAGACGGGGCAGTCGGAAAAATCAAGTTGCCGAGTTGAGCCTGCGCCGAATGTGTTTACGGTTGTTTTACACCGCCGAAATAGCACGCGATTGCGTTTATGCCCCAAAAATGGCACAATAACCGGTGAACCACTCATTCAACTGTAAAGGAGACAAACAATGAGTAACCTCCGAAAATTGGGCAATTCAGATTTACATATCACCCCCGTTGGATTGGGCGCGTGGGCAATTGGCGGCGCGTGGGAATACGGCTGGGGTCGGCAAGATGACAGCCAATCTACCGCAACCATTTTCCGCGCGCTCGATGCCGGTATCAACTGGATTGACACGGCGGCTGTGTACGGGCTGGGACATTCGGAAGCGGTGGTCGGGCGTGCATTGAAAGGGATGCACGAAAAACCGTACATTTTCACCAAATGCGGTTTGGTTTGGGATGAAGCCGGAAAAGTAAGCGGCAACCTGAAAGCGGAGTCCATCCGCCGGGAAGTGGAAGCCAGTTTGCGCCGTTTGCAGGTGGATACCATTGACCTCTATCAAATTCATTGGCCCGACCCCGATGCGGATGTGGAAGAAGGTTGGCAGACGCTGGCAGCGTTGCAAAAAGAAGGGAAGGTGCGTTGGATTGGGGTATCGAATTTTGATGTGGCTCAATTAAAGCGTGCCGCAGCCATCGCCCCGATAACATCGCTGCAACCGCCCTATTCGGCAATCAACCGCAGCGTGGAAAGCGAAATTTTGCCGTATTGCCGCGCGCAGAACATCGGGGTGATTGTCTATTCCCCGATGCAATCCGGTTTGCTGACCGGCAAGATGAGCCGTGAACGGTTGGCAAAACTGCCCAAAGACGACTGGCGCATTGTGCATTCCGAAGATTTCCGCGAACCGAAACTTTCTCGCAATTTAGCCATTCAAGCAAAATTTGCAGAAATTGCCGCCGAGCAAAATGTGCCCATCCCCACGGTTGCCATCGCGTGGACGCTGCATCATTCGGCAGTGACCGGCGCCATTGCAGGGGCGCGTCGCCCCGAGCAGTTGGACGACATTGCCCCCGCTCTGTCGTTCCGGCTGGATGATGAAACCTATCGCCGCATCAATAATTTTTTGGCGCAACCGTAAATAACCTCGGTTCGGAGTTTTTGTCATTCCGGAAATCTCCGCAGGGAAATTCCGGAATGACAGATTTATGCAAGAGGTTTAATGTGCACCCGTCAAAAAACACCACTACCCAAAAATCAAGCCGACCATCGGTCGGCTTATGTTTTTAGCCCGGCAATAAATTGCCGAGTAGACTGTTGATAGTTTTTGAGAGTCTTTTTTCACCCGATATTTTATCCGTTTGGAAAATCGAGAGATTTTGAGAGCAACACCGTGATATAATCCCCAACGGTTGAATGGAGAACCGCGTTCATTATGGAAAAAACATCGCAACTTTCCGGCTTTTACAAACAATCGCTTGCCCGCCGCGCCGAAATTGTGGCGCAGTGGGCATCGTTGACAACCGAAGAACGTGCCGCACTGGTAAACGGATTGTCGCTGCCGCAAGGCGATGCGATGATTGAAAATGTCATCGGTTTGTACAATTTGCCACTGGGCATTGCCACCAATTTGCAAATCAACGGCGATGAGGTGCTGGTGCCGATGGTGGTGGAAGAGCCGAGCATTGTGGCGGGCGTGAGTTTCGCGGCGAAATTGGCGCGCGCCGGCGGCGGATTTTCCACCCGCAGCAGCGAACCGCTGATGATTGGGCAGGTGCAGGTGCTGGATGTGCCCGATATGGCGGCTGCCGTGCATGCAATTCAAGCAGCGGAAACGGAATTGCTGGCGGCGGCGAACCGCCATCACCCCACCATCCAAAAATTGGGCGGCGGCGCAAAATCCATCGAAACCCGGGTGCTGGAAAACACCCCTGTCGGGGCGATGCTGATTGTGCACATTCTGTACGATTGCCGCGACGCGATGGGCGCGAATGCGGTCAATACCGCCGCCGAATCTGTCGCCCCGCTGATTGAAAATCTGACCGGCGGGCGGGTCAACCTGCGGATTTTGTCGAATCTGACCGACCGCCGCACCGCTACCGC
>CAYPNZ010000099.1:0-8425 GCA_964411845.1 uncultured Anaerolineaceae bacterium | reverse complement strand
CGCCCGCCGCCATCGCCGCGGCAGTGCTGGCGGAAGCGCACGCCATCGCCAATGAGGATATTCAAACCAATAAAGCCATCGGCTATAATGCCTTGCCGCTCATTCCCGATAATGCTAAAATTATTCATCACTGCAACACCGGCAGTTTGGCGACGGTAGATTATGGCACTGCGTTGGGCATCATTCGTATCGCCCACGAAGCGGGCAAACAAGTTTTCGCCTATT
Source organism: uncultured Anaerolineaceae bacterium (assembly GCA_964411845.1). Classification (GTDB taxonomy): domain Bacteria; phylum Chloroflexota; class Anaerolineae; order 4572-78; family 4572-78; genus JANTHQ01. The sequence goes on along the minus strand of CAYPNZ010000099.1, from coordinate 8,200 downwards.
TGGATGAAACTCGTCCGCGGTTGCAGGGAAGCCGCCTGTCGGCATACGAATTGCGACATTACGGCATACCGCACACGGTGATTGTGGATGGCGCCAGCGGGCATGTGATGCGCACCGTGGGCATTGATTTGTGTGTGGTGGGCTGCGACCGGGTGGCGGCAAATGGCGATACCGCCAACAAAATCGGTACTTTCAATTTGGCGTTGGCGGCACATACCCACGGCGTGCCCTTTTATGTCGCCGCCCCCACCAGCACCATTGATATGAGCCTTGCCACCGGCGATGAAATTCCCCTCGAAGAGCGTTCGCCGCAGGAAATGACCCGCTTCGGCGATTGCGCCATTTTGCCCGACGACACGCCCGTAACCAACTTCGCCTTCGATGTGACCCCGGCGCAGTACATCACCGCTATCATCACCGAAAAGGGGATAGCCTATCCCCCCTTTGAAGAAAGTTTGGCAAAATTGATGGAGGCAGACGAATGTTAAACATTTTAGGTCCCAACGACCCCGCATTGAATGCCCTGCAACAAACGCTCGCGGCGCACCCCGAATGGCAGACGACATTAACTATCATCCCGTGGGCGGAATATCGGGACACGTTGATGATGGCACTGACTGCCGAAACCACACCCTATCAAGCGGTTGCCGTGCCGGGGCACTTGTGGATTCCCGAACTGGCAGATGCGGGCTATCTGGCGGAAATTGACCCCCTCGGCAGCGAGGTGGCGGCGGATGTGTGGACGGCATATCAAGCCGACGATATTTTGCCGTCGGTGGCACACGAATGCCGATTCGATGGTCGGCAATGGATGCTTCCGCTTTTTTCCGACGGACATATTGTGTTTTACCGTCAAGATTTGGTGGACATCCCCCGCGGCGATGGCGTACCGCTCATTTCGCCGTTGGAAATGCACGCGCTGGCAGAAAAAGCACATCATCCCCCCGAAACCTATGGCTTGGCGCTGAAAGCGCATCCCAGCGAGATTTTTTTGGATTGGCTGCCATATTTATGGGCGGCAGGCGGCGAAATTTTAGATGCCGACGGCGAACCGGCATTCGCCGGCGAAGCGGGAATTTCGGCATTGGAATATTACTGCACCTTGCGCCAATTCTGTCCGCCGGAAACACACACCTTCGGCAACGATGAAATTGCGGCGGTCATCAAACGGGGCGAAGCGGCAATTGTTACCACGTGGGGCGGACAAGCGGCGGCAATCGTGCTGGCGGCAGATAATCGGTTTGCCGAAAAATACGGATATGCCACCTTCCCCCGCCCGTGGAACGCCACTTGGGGCATTGCCATCCCCCGAAATCAGCCGCCGGCGGTTCAGCGTGAGATGCTGACGGTGTTGTTGCGGGCAACCGGCAGCGACCAAGACCGGCTGGTGATGCAAATTGCGGGCAGCCCGGTGCGGCAAAGCAGTTATACCCCCGCCGCCATTGCCCGGTATCCATGGCTGGCGGCGCAACTGGAAATGCTCCGCCGCACCGATACCCTGCCCATCGCCCCGCAAACGGGCGCATATCTGGGCGATTTGTATCAGGCGGTATATGCGGCTTTTACGGGCGACCTGTCGCCCGCGGCGGCATTGCAAAAAGCCGCGGCTGCGGTGCGGGCGGCACTGCGCTAAAAGAATACCGCTCGGCAAACGACAATTTACCGGTTTACATCGAAAAGACCTGCACACCAATCGGTATGCAGGTCTTTTCAAGAAGGAGAAAAAAAGGAAACAACCACCCACCCTATGCGGCAGTTTCTTCCTCGCTGTACTCGGCGCTTTCACCGAGTTTCAGTGAGTACACATTGATGATGAGCGCAATTAACAACACCGCGCCGGTCACAAACGTTTTCAAATAAATATCCAAGTCAATCAAATTCAAACCGTTTTTCAGCACGCCGAAAATCAGCAGCCCGATGATGGTGTTGGGAATACCGCCTTCGCCGCCGAAAAGCGATGTGCCGCCGAGTACCACTGCCGCAATCGCATCAAGCAGCATTCCTTCAAACCCGCCGGCGTGCGCGCTGCCGATACGCCCCGTGTTGATGAGCCCCGCCAGCCCTGCCGTACCGCCGCCAATTGCCAGCGCCAGCGCGCGGATGAGTTTGGTGTTCACCCCGGAAAGTTCGGCGGCTTCGGCGTTGCCGCCCACCATATAGATGTACCGTCCGAAACGGGTATACGCCAGCACCAAATGTCCAATCAGCAGTACCACCGCTGCAATGATGATAATCCATGGCACGGGACCCAAATACCCCCCGCCGAGCGTCAATGTTATTTGTGGCACATCGAAAAAGGGACGACCTTTGGTGAGATAAATTGCCAACCCGTCGGCAACCTGCATCATCCCCAAGGTGGTCATAAATGACGGCAAGCCAAAATAAGTGGTAATACTGCCGCTGATAAGTCCCAGCACAATTGCCGCCCCCAAAGCGATGAGCACCGCCAATCCGCCGGGTGTGCCGCGCACCAGCAGGTACGATGCAAACACCCCTGCCATTGTTGCCATACTGGCAATGCTGAGGTCAATTTCGGCGGTGAGCAACACGTATGTTACCCCGGTTGCCATAATTGCCAATGCGGCTGCTTGCTGCAAAATGTTCAGCAAATTGATGCCGGTGAAAAATCGCCCCCCTTCCGATGCGAAAGAGAAAAAGAGTACCAAAATGGTGAGCGTTAAAAATGGCGCTACAAAGCGCATCCGTGCTTTTAGCCAGTGTGCGTATTTTTCCATAGTTAAGCCTCTTGCAAAATTTTTGTTATGCCCATTGCATCAATTGCTCTTTGGTCAGATGGACATTGTCGGCGGTTTGGGTCACGTGCCCTTTCGACATAACCACGATGCGGTCGCTGTTGCCCAGCACAATCTCCGGTTCCGATGAAATCAGCACAATTGCCATGCCCTGTTGTTTAAATTGCCGCACCAGTTGCAGCACATCATCTTTTGCGCCGACATCCATACCGCGTGTGGGTTCATTCAAAATGAGCACCTGCGGGGTTTTGACCAGCCATTTCGCCAAAATGGCTTTTTGCTGATTGCCGCCGCTCAAATGCGCAATATCAATCATCGGGTCAGGGGGATTAACGCCAACCTGTGCGATTTTTTCTTCGGCAACCTGCACCTCTTTGGCTTTTTGCAAAATTTGCCCCAAAATTCGGTCGAGGTAAGTAATGGTGATATTTTTATAAACTTCTTTGCCCGGAAAAATGCTCAATTTACGGTCGTTGGGCACATAAGCAATACCCATTTTGCGGGCAACGGTGCTCGATTTGATGCGCACCGGTGTACCCAGCAGCCAAAGTTCACCCGCATCCGGTTGTTCATACCCGAAGAGACAATTTGCCAGCGCGGTTTTTCCCGCACCCATAAACCCGTACACGCCGAGCACTTCCCCCGCCCGTACCGAGAAATTCACATTGGAAAAGAGGCGGCTTTTGCTCAGATTTTTGGCTTCAAATACCACCTCGCCGCGGCTGTCGGCGGCGTGAGTATCACTTTGGATGGTATAACTTGCCATCAGCGTTTCGGCTTCGCCACCAATCATTTTCTGGATGAGAAATGATTTGCTCGCTTCCGATTTGGGGACGGTGGTTATGTGTTTTCCGTTTTTCAGCACGGTGATGCGGTCGGAAACGCGCATCACATCTTCCAAAAAATGGGTGATGAAAATCATCGTTTTATTTTGGGCTTTGAGCCGCGCCATAAATTTAAATAGCCGTTCCGCTTCGGGGGGAGACAGCGCCGAGGTCGGTTCATCCAAAATGATGACATCCGCGCCGGAGAACAGCACCCGTGCCACTTCGTCCATCTGCTGCTCGCCGAGTGCGTAACTGCCCATCGGGCGTTTCACATCGAGTTGCACGCCCAATTCAGCCAAATAGGTTTTGGCTTGACGATACATTTGCCGCCAGTTGACAATACCGAAACGGTTGACCGGTTGTCGTCCCAAAAACAGGTTTTCCGCCACGGTTAACGACGGCACGATGCTCAATTCTTGGTAAATGGTGCCGATACCTTTCGCTTTGGCATCGGCGGGGGAGTGGAAGCGGACGGTTTTTCCGTGAAAGCGCATTTCGCCTTCGTATTGGGTGTGCACTCCCGATAAAATTTTGATGAGCGTGCTTTTCCCCGCGCCGTTTTCGCCCACAATGCTGTGGATTTCCCCCTGCTGCAAGGCGAAACTGACGTTATCCAGCGCGACCACCCCGCCAAACCGCTGGGTGATGTTTTTTAATTCCAAAATGGTGTTAGATGGTGTGTGTGCCATAAACCGAAATCCTGTTTTTATGTTGCGTATGCCGTATTTCGTATAAAAAATACGATGCACGGAATATGCAACATAGATTTGGGGGGAGAGGCACAATCGTGCCCCTCCCCGGTTCCAAGAAGGAGGAAGTAGGTATTATCAGATGAGCAGGTTTTTCGACAGGTAGAGCAAGCCCGGCGCCAGTTTCGGCGTGACCAGCGGACCGTCGGCGCGGATGAATTTCGGCACGTCAGCGGCGGGTGTTTTGCCCGTTACCACGTTATAACCAACCCATGTTGCGCCGCCGTGGATGCGTCCGGTGGGGTTCACGGCGGTAGCGGTGAGCGTACCGTCAATGACGGCTTGCAGGGCAGGGGGCATCCCGTCAACCCCGCCGATGTAAATTTGTTTTTCTTTACCGGCGGCTTTTACCGCGCCATAGGCGGCAAGCGCCATATCGTCGTTGTGGCAGAAACCGGCAACGATGTCGGGATATTTTACCAGCAGGTCTTCCCAAATTTTGCGGGTTTTGTCCACATCCCAGTCGGCGGGGGTTTCGTCTACCACTTCCACATCGGGATATTGGTCAACGATGTTGTGGAAGCCTTTGGCGCGTCCCTGTGCGCCGGTGTGGGTCAGTGCGCCCTGCGTGTGAACGACTTTCCCTTTAAAGTTGATGGCTTCCATCAGTTTTTTGGTAACTTGTTCACCCATCCACACGTTATCCGGTTCGATGAAAGTGACAATATCGAGGGTGCTCAGGTCATCGGTGAGTTTGGTGTCAATATCAATGACGGGAATTTTGCGCGAAATCAGTTTTTTCACCGGGTCAACATACGCTTCGATTGCCAGCGGGTGGATAGCCACGAAATCCCAATCTTGGCTGGCGATGTCTTCGATGTCTTTGCGCTGTTGGTCAACGCTGAAGGCGGGGTCGTACACTTTCCATTCGATGCCGACCAAATCGCCGATGAATTTCATGGTGTCGGCGCCTTGAGCCACCCAACTTGCCGCCAACCCGACCGAAGAGTATGCCGCGCGGAATTTTTTCGCGGCGGGGGCGACAACTTCATCCGCTTTGGGTTCGTTGCCGGTTTTGCCGGTATCGGCGGCGGGGGCGCAGGCTGCCAGCCCGAATGCCATCGTGCCCAACCCGAGCAATCCGCCGGCGCGGATAATTTCGCGGCGGGTCAGTTTACCATTGTGTAAATCGTCTCGTAATTTTTTGATGTCACTCATTTCTTTTTCTCCTTATTCGGTAAAATAAAAGGGTTTTACGATTTTTGAAAGGTTATCTTCCGCATGCACCTCCTTCAATGCTTCGGAGAGGGATTACACCTCAATGTTTTTTGTTTCTTCAAGAACAATATTGATGAGGTCATCAATACCGGTGACGGATTTTCGCTCTAAAACCCAGCGTGAACCGATGCGAATGGCGGCACGCTCGGCGACGGCGCGTTTTTCCGGGTCTTCGATGCTGGAAATATCCCACACACTGACGATGCCCATCATGCGGCGCAGGAATTTGGTGCCGCCGTGTCCGGCGGTATCCTGTAAAATGCGGGCGATATATCGTTTGCGAAACTCGGCGAAGGCTTCTTGCCCGCCGGGGAAATCCCAATATTTATCGGGAACCAACTCGCCGCGATTGTTTTCTGCCCACAGCGCGTCAAATTTTTCCGCGAATCCGTTCCAAATATCGCGGACGGTTTCCAGAATGTATGCCTGATAACTTTCGCGTTCGGCTTTGTCGGCGGTGTGCCCGTAGTGCGACAGATAATTCAGCACCAAATTTTGCAACACCGCGCCGATGTCGTAGCCCATCGGACCGAAAAAGGCGAATTCCGGGTCTATCACGCGGGTATCTTCTTCGTTTAGCATAATGCTGCCGGTGTGCAAATCAGCGTGAATGAGCGCCTCGGTGTGGTTCATGTAGGCATCTTTCATTTCGGCAATAGCCATTTTCAATTCGGCGTTTTGGCGGACGGCTTGCACTTCTGCATCTACCAGCGGGTTCCAGTTATTTTCTTCCGAATCCATGTACGGGTTGGTGTACACAAAATCTTCTTGCAATTTTCGCAATTTTTCGTTGACGAATTTTGCCATCAGCCGTTTTTTCTCTTCGGCAACCATATACAGGTCAGAGGTGAAGAAAAGCGACCGGGCTAAAAAGGTAGAAATGTGGTCGGCAAATTTGGGGAAGCGCTTGCGGGCAACCATCGGTTTGCGCATAATTTCGTGTTCGCCCAGATATTCCATCGTCAAGGTGGACATTTCGTTGTCGAAATCGTACACCGCCGGCACCAGCCCGGGGGCGGCTTTATTTTGTTCCTGCAATGCCTGCGTTTCATAGCGCACGCGCTCGCGGGTGAGGGGCCACGAGTCGCCCACGGCGCGCAGATACGGCAACGCTTGTTTGATGACCACTGCGTTTTCGCCCTGCCGCACGATGAAAACCAAGTTCAGGTTGCCATCGCCCACTTCGGTAACGGAGAAGTTGCCGTTGAAATCAAAATGTTCTTTCATTGCCGGGCGACTTTTAATGTAATCAACCACGGTATTTTCGGTGAGAATTTCGTAGGTCATAACGAACTCCTTAATGCTTTTTTTCCGGGTAAAGTCCCAACACGCCTTCTTCCGAGGCGTCGCAGATGCCGCGCTCGGTGATGAGTCCGGTAACCAGCCGCGCCGGGGTCACATCGAAAGCGTAATTGGTGGCGGGGCTGTCGGCGGGGGTGAGCAGCACGCTGACCACTTCGCCGTTGTGCAGCCCGTTGATGTATTTTACTTCGTGTGCGCCGCGTTCTTCGATGGGGATTTCTTTTACGCCGTCGCGCATATTCCAATCAAATGATGATGATGGGAGCGCCACATAGAAGGGGACGCCGTTATCGTGTGCCGCCAGCGCTTTCAGGTAGGTGCCGATTTTATTGGCGACATCGCCGGTGTACAGGGTGCGGTCGGTGCCGACGATGACCATATCTACCATACCGTGCTGCATTAAATGCCCGCCCACGTTGTCGGCGATGACGGTATGCGGCACGCCGTGCTCGTTCAGTTCCCACGCGGTGATGCGCGCGCCCTGATTGCGCGGGCGGGTTTCGTCTACCCACACGTGCACCGGAATGCCTTTGTCGTGTGCGGCGTAAATCGGCGCGGTGGCGGTGCCGTAATCCACAAATGCCATCCAACCGGCGTTGCAGTGGGTTAAAATGTTAACCGGCTCGCCGTTTTTGCGTTTGCTGATTTCTTCGATGATGCTCACGCCGTGCTCGCCGATGCGGCGGCAAAATTCGGCGTCTTCATCGGCAATGGCTTGGGCGGTGGTTTTGGCGGCGGCAATTTTGGCGGAAATATCGTCGCCCGCCGCAGCGATGGCATTTAATTGGCGATGTACCGCCCATTCCAAATTGACGGCGGTGGGGCGAGTGGCTTTCAGTTTTTCGCCGTCGGCAACCATTTGCGCGGTAAAGGCTTCCGCCGAATCTTTCGGGGCGTGCAGCGCGGCAATGTACATGCCGTAACCGGCAGTTGCGCCCACCAGCCCCGCGCCGCGAATGTGCATATCTTTAATGGCGCGGGCAACGTCATCCACCGTGTGCAAATCTTCAATAACAAACTTGTGGGGCAGGGGACGTTGGTCAATAATTTGCACCACGGTATCGTCATCTTTTTTCAACCAAATGGTGCGATAGTGTTTTCCCTGAACATTCATATCGTGTCCTCCAAAATTAGTTTTTCTTGCGCTGACTCAGCGAGTCACTCAGCACGGCAATGAAAATGACTGCGCCCTGAATGAATTGCGTCCAAAAGGGAGATACGTTCAGCAAATTTAGCCCGTTTGCCAGCACGCCGATGGTCAGCGCGCCCAACAGGGTGCCGAACATTGTGCCTTTGCCGCCGAAAAGGGATGCCCCGCCGATGACGACCGCGGCGATGGCATTCAGTTCCA
>CAYPNZ010000098.1:0-8438 GCA_964411845.1 uncultured Anaerolineaceae bacterium | reverse complement strand
AATCGGTTTGCCGGCAATCGCCAAATCTGCCAGCGGCGACCAGCGCGGAATATCTTTCACCCACGCGGTGGAACCGGTCAACTCATCCGCCGACTGCTGAAAGCGGAACAAACTTGCCAAACTGACGGGACCTTCCGTTGGTTTGGGGTCGCGCACCTGCGCCCGCACATACGGAAAACTTGCCAGCATCACCAGCAAAACCACCGGCAGCACCATTTCTAACTTTGAATTTTGGACTTCGGACTTTGAACCGACCCCTGCTGCCGCCGTCACCGCAATTGCCGGGGCGATGATGACCAGCAGCCGCCACGGAAATTGGGCGAAATTCGCCAGCGGGATGACCGTCCATACCCACGCCGATAGCGGGGTGGTCAAAAAAGCGATGGTCAGCACCAGCCCCTGCGCAAAATAAAGGGTGATGCGCAGCGCGCGGTCTTTCAGTTTCGGCACGGCAAAAAACGACAGGGCGAACAGCACCAACGCCGCCAGCCCGATTTGAAAACCGGCATCATCGTTGGGTCCGGGGATGCTGGGACCAAATCCCCAGTGGGGCGAAAAAAGTTGGAAAAAGTCCACAAAATCATCGCCGAAGGCATACCGCCCGCCAATCCACTGGTCAACGCGCACATACTGCCGCTCGACAAAAGCGGGCAGCCAAAAAATTGCGCTCAGCCCCAGCCCGCCGAAAAGCGCCAGCGCGGGCGGAATCGCACGGCGGATGAGGACACGCACCCCCTTCCCCAGCCCTCCCCCCGCCGGAGGGAGGGTGTCAAAAATCAGCATCACCGGCACATACAGCCCCAAAATCGGCGTGAGCAGCAGTGCCAGCAGATTGCTGGTGAACATCAATCCGGCATACGCCGCCGCCGTCCAAACGATGTTTCGCGCGGTGGGGGCAGCCATCACCCGATAAAAGCCCCACAGTACCAGCGGCATAAACACAAACCCCACCGATTCCGCCAGTGCGGCGCGCACATACAAATCGAAAAGATGGTACGGGAAATAAACATACACCAGCGCGGCGACCAGTCCCGCCCGCGCACCGAGCACATCTCGCACAAAAAAGTACATGCTCACCCCCGCCAGCACCGCCGACAGCCCGAACACAATTTTTACCGCCGTGACAAAATCCGCACCGAGCAGGTGGAAAAATTCGCCGAGATAGGATGACAGCGGACCGTAAATATCAAAGAAGGGGTAACCGAACCCGAAAGCGAAATCGGGCGCCCAGCGCGGATACCAAATGCCGTCTTGAATGCCTTTGTCAAATTCAAAGAGAAAATATACCGAATGCCGCGCATCGTGCGCCCCCCAAAAATAGCCCGGCTGCAACAACGGGCTGATGACGGGCAGAGAAAGCAGCAGCGCGAGCCAAAAATACGGGTCAAACAGACATTGGAAATTGGAGATTGGAGATTTTGACTCCCTCCCGCCACCTGCGGTGATTCCCTCCGGGGGTAAACTTTGAACTTGAAACTTTGAACCTGAAACTTTATCGGACATCCAGTTTCGCCCTCCCGTTGTCGTCTCCGGCGACGGGCAGCCGCGCCAGCGTGTCGCCATCATAAAAGCCGAGCCATACCTGCGCCGGCACGGGCGCATCGGCGGGCAGGGTGAAGGTGTACCGGTCGGCAATCAACTCGCCGGGCAGCCAACTGTCGGTGGGACGGTCGCCGTTTTGCGGCAGCACATCCACTTGGGTGATGAGATTGCCGGCGCTGTCTACCGCATGCCCGAAAATTTTCAGGCTTTTGGATGGCGGATTGACCGCTTGCCAGTGGACAGTCAGGTAAAAAGTGTCTCCCGGTTGCAGCGGGGCGGCATCTTTCAGCGGGATGAACGGTTCGACGGGATGCAGGTCGTCCGTTTGTTTGACCGGATTTTTCACCTCAAATTGATGGTCAATCAGCAAAATGGCATTATCGCCGAAAACGGCTTCCGGCGCGGCGGGAATGGGGATGGTGACAAAATTCGGTTCCAAATGGGGATATGCCGGAATGAGCACCACCAGCAGCGCGGCGGCGAACAGCGCCGGATGGTTGAATTTCGGTTCCAGCCAAAAACCGATACCCGCCAGCACCGCCAGCGCCAATGCGGCAAAACCGAGCAGCTGCCACGGGTATGCCAGCGAATTGCGCACGGCGGGCAGTTGCCAAAAGCGGTACATCAGTGGCAGCATCAGCGCCAGTGCCGCGGTTGCCGTGCCGATGAAAAACCACGGGCGGGGGTCTGCCCCGTTTTTCCAAATGAAAATGGAAATCAGCGCCAGCGCCACCGCGGCGAACCCCGGACTGAACGTTAGCCCGTCCTGCCAGCCGGGCACGCTGATACCGAACCCCCAAAACGGTGACAGCAATTGCGCCGGATACACCAAATGGTCGGCGGGGGCGGGCAAATTCGGCGCGGCGGCGGTCAGCGCGCGCGGCACGGTAATGGCGGCTGCCACTGCCAGCCCAATGGCAGCCATGGCAATCGGCGGGCGCGCCTGCGGGCGATGAAAGCCAATTTGCATGACCACCAGCATTACCCATGCCCACACGCCCAAACCGAGATGGCTCAAACCGAGTGCCGCCCAAAAGACGATAGCAATCGCCATGACGGGCAGGGTGGGGCTGGCGACCAAATAGGTTGCCGCCAGCAGCGCCCACGGCAGCGCGCCCCAAAAAAACGTTTCGCTGAACGCGCCGCGCACCAACAGCGTGGCGGTCAAAAAGGGCGCATAAATGTACGCCAGCGCGGCGACCGTTGCCCCTTTTGCGCCGAGCCAACTTTTCAACCACAGATACAGCCCGCTTGCGCCTGCCAGCACGCCGAGCGCGGACACGGTTTTCAGGGCGGTCAGCGGCGGCAGCGGCAAGATTGCCGCCAGATAATAGGGCAGTATGCCGCCGCTGCGCAGGGCATCAAAACCGGTCAACGGCGGAACCCAACGCAGGTTGAGCAAATTTTCGCGCAGGTTGCTCACAGCCCACAGCGCGGTAAAACCGGCGTGGGTTTGAAAATAGCCGGGATATGTCAGCGGCGCAATGGCGAAAATTGCCAGTGCCAGCGTCAACAGCAGGTATGGAATTGCGGGTTGTTTTTCGGACATGTGTCGGTTGTCGGTTATTGGTTGTTGGTTGTCAGCGGTCGGTATGCAGCCGCCAGCCATCAGCATTCAGCCGTCAGCATTCAGCCATCAGCCGTCAGCCGTCAGCATTCAGCCGTCAGCGGTCAGCATTCAGCCGTCAGCGGTCAGCATTCAGCCGTCAGCGGTCAACCTGAATGCTGAACGCCAAACGCTGAACGCTGAATGCCAAACGCTGAACGCTGAATGCCAAACGCTGACTGCTATTATATGGCTAGCGGAACGGGGGGCAAAAGTGAAGATTGGTTATTGAGTTACCAATCTCAATAACCAATCTCCAATCATCAATAACCGATTACGGTTCAATATCGAGCAGTACCGGCGGCAGCGATGCCGGATTTATCCGCGCTGTGGTGGACAGGGTGATATGGTCGTCGTCATCGTCGCCACCCCCGTGATGCGGACCTTCGTTGCGGTCGGGGTTGTTGGTGTGGCACACGGTACAGGTGTCAATCGTGCCGGCGTGTCCCTGCAACAAGATAGATTGCACGTTGTCATTTTCGGTGCTGGCGGGGTAGATGGCATGCTGGCTGCCGTGACACGCTTGGCAGTAGATGCCTTCGTGTCCGCGAGAAAAGCGGTATAGCGTGCCCGGATTTTCACTGTGGGCGGAATCGTGGCATTGGGCGCAGCGCGGCATATCGAACCACGGATTCCGCGCCGGGTTGGCGACATCCGCCATATTGCCATGGCAACTTTGGCACGTTTTGCCGGCGGCTGCCATCGTGCCGCGCAAACAACTGGTTGACGGTCCCGGATGGCAACTGTAACATGTGCCTTCCATCGTGCCGTCATCAATGGATTGATGTTTGTCGTGCATCACGTGCGACAAACTGCCCAACCCGGCTTGCCCGGATGTGCCCAGCGCGTTGGAACTGTGACAACTGGCGCACAGCACCGGTCGCTGCGCCATCAAATCGGTGCCTTCCTCCCGGTCGTGCAGAGTCAAAATATTCTGCTTCACTTTGCCGGTGGCAATATTCGGATTGGCTTGCCCGCGGTCATCGTGACAGTATTCGCAGTGCAATTCGGTAGAAACGGGGATGACCGTTTGTGTGCTGGCGAGAATATTGCCTGCGCTGTCTTTGGCAATGACTTCTGCCACTTGATACGGGTAGGGGGTATTCGGATAATCATCGCGGAATTCGGTCAGCGGGATGCCTTCGGCGACATAATGGTCGCCGGCGGGTTCCATTGTGCCGTTCAGTCCAAATCCTTTCAGCCCGATATTCTGTGCCAGCGGCTGCGCCAGCCCGAACAACTGTTGGGCATAATCCCAAAAATTTGTTTTGCTGGCGGATTCGGTGTTACTGAGCACACGGTATTCCACGGTCACATTGGTGACGATGTCGGGTTCGTGTCCGCGCCGAACCACTTGCGCCCACAGGGTGTTGAATGGCGGCAACACGGCGAAATCTTCAAAACTGGGGTCCATACAGTGCATTCCCAAATCGTTCCACGCGATGATGGTGTATTGCCCGTTTCCGGCTGGCGGGTTGCCCAACCCGGCGGGTGGCGGAATAGTGCCGCCGGGTGGCGGTGTCGGCGCGGGGGTTGTCGGCGTGGTGGTTGGCACGGGTGCGGTGGGGTTTGGGGTGGGGGTTGGGAGTTCGGGAAAGCCTTTCAGCACCAGCGGCAGATACACAAAAAAAGCGCCGGTGTTTGGTGATACCGTTACCGTGGCACTCGGGGCGGGGGTGGGCGAGTCGGGATGGTCGGCGGCATCACCGGGGAAGGTGAGCGCCTGAATTTCGGCAAGGTTGGTAAAACCGTCGCCATCCGAATCCAGCCCTGCAATTGCCGAAAAATCGTGGTTGTGCGTGCGGTAATCGGTGGCGAAACTGTTCAGATTGTTTTCGGACGGGGTACCGGTGTGACACAGGGTGCAGCCGTCAAGTTTAGTGCCGGTGATGTTGGGGTAGGCGGTATTGGCTGCGGCGAGGTAACTTGATTTGGCTTGCGTCGGTGTGGGGAGCAGTGACAAAAAAAGCGCAAAAAGTAAAATAATCAATACCAAAAGACCGAAAAGCCACCGCTGTTTTGCGGACAACGGTCGCCAAATGAAAAAGTGACCCATAATAACCTCCAATAAAAAAGTAAATCCTCCATTTGCACAGACGCGAAAATATAGAAATGGTTTCGCAGCAAACCTTAAAATTTTTTGTGGTGCGTGTGTTTTTGCACTCCCATAGGCTTTTCATACAATTAATAGTGGTCAGCAGTGTTTAGCAGTCAGCGGTCAGTCATCAGCAGTCAGCCTAAACTCGGCTGCTGAATGCTGAATGCTGAACGCTAATCGCTGATTGCTGACAACCGACAACCGACAATCGGAGGAGCAAAAAATATGCAAAGCCAACGACCCGGCGGCGAACGAGATATTAACATCCCCACCGAAAACATTCCCCGTATTTCGGGGCGTTTTTGGGTAACAGCATTCATCATCTTCATCGTTTTTGTCAGTTTCAGTCGGGTGATGGAATTGTACACAGACTGGTTGTGGTTTAAATCGGTGGGCTACAACCAAATTTTCACGGTTGAATTGTCTACAAAAGTCATCACTTTTTTGGTGGCGGCGGTGGTTTTCGTCATCCTGTTTTTGGCAAATACCGGCATTGCCCGCTGGCAGGTTAAGCGAAATACCCTCTTTTTCAGCGATGAAACGCTGGTAGCGCAAAAAATGGTCACCTATGTGGTGGTGGCAGTGGCGCTTTTGCTGGCGTGGATGGTTGGTTCGACGGCATCGGCAAACTGGCTGACGGTGCTGGAATATATGAAACAGGTGTCATTCAACATCGCCGACCCGATTTTCGGTATGGATGTGAGTTTTTACATTTTCACTTTGCCGCTGATGAAATTTTTACAGGGTTGGCTGGTGATTGTGCTCTTTCTGTCGTTATTCGGCGCAGCAGGCATCTATTTGCTGGAACAGCGCGATAATTTGGAAGAAGGACGATTTGTGCTGCTGCCGTATGCTCAATTGCATCTGTCCGTCATCGGCGCGCTGATATTTTTGGCGTTTGCGTGGGGGCACTGGCTTGACGGGTTTGAACTGATGTACAGCGACCGCGGCGTGGTTTTCGGCGCCAGTTATACCGACATCAATGTGGTGCTGCCCGTTTTGCGCATTATGATGGGGGTGGCGGCACTGTCGGCGGTGTTGCTGATTATCAACATCTTCATCCGGAAAAATATTTTCCCGCTGGCGGCAATTTTCATTTGGCTGGTGGGGGGATTTTTACTGCGCGGCGTGGTTCCGGGCGTGGTGCAGCGGTTTGTAGTGGAACCGAACGAGTTGCAGCGCGAAGCGCCGTACATCGCCCACGATATTGAGTTCACCAATCAAGCGTACAATTTGGCGCAGGTGCAAGAAACCGAATTTGATACTTTAAAAGACCTTTCGGCGGCGGATTTGGAAAATAATACCGATACCCTGAACAATATCCGTTTGTGGGATTATCGCCCGTTGCTGCAAACATTCCGTCAATTGCAAGAATTGCGGCTGTATTACACCTTCAACGATGTTGACCTTGACCGTTATACGGTGGATGGAAAATACCGGCAAGTGGCAATCTCCGCGCGCGAGTTGGAAAAGGCACAACTGCAATCGCCCACATGGGTGAACCAAAAACTGCAATTTACCCACGGTTACGGGGTGGTGATGAACCCGGTCAACGAGGTAACAACCGAAGGCTTGCCCAATTTGTGGATAAAAGACTTGCCGCCGAAATCGTCCATTGATATACAGGTCAATCGTCCCGAAATTTATTATGGCGAGCGAACCACCGATTACGTTTTTGTGAAAACCAACGAGCGCGAGTTCGATTATCCGGGCGAAGGCGATAAATCCGTTTACACCCAATACGAAGGGCTGGGCGGTGTGCCGTTGAACAGTTATTTAACCCGGCTTGCCTTTGCCTACCGCTTGGGCGACAGCAATATCATCCTCAGTAGTGATATTACCAATGCCAGCCGCATTATGTTCCGCCGACAAATTCAAACGCGCGTGCGCACCATTGCCCCGTTTCTGCGCTATGATGACGACCCGTACATTGTGCTCGGTGACGACGGACGCCTGTATTGGATTCAAGATGCGTACACCACCTCTAACCTGTATCCGTACTCGGCGCGGGTGGGCGGCTTCAATTACATTCGCAACTCGGTAAAAGCCGTCATTGACCCGTACAACGGCACGGTAACATTTTATATGTTCGACCCCAACGACCCGCTGGCACAAACCTACAACCGCATTTTCCCGGAAATTTTCAAGCCGGTGTCCGAAATGCCGGAAACGCTGCGCAGCCACATTCGCTACCCCGAAGGGTTGTTCAAAGTGCAGGCTAATCTGTATCAAACCTATCACATGAAAGACCCCAACGTTTTTTACAATAAAGAAGACCTGTGGGCTATTCCGCAAGAAAATTTCTCCGGCAATACCCAGCCGGTTGAGCCGTATTATGTTATTGCCCGCTTGCCCGGCGAAACCAAAGAAGAATTTATTTTGTTCCAACCGCTGACGCCACATAACAAAGATAATTTGGTGGCATGGTTTGCCGCCCGTTCCGACGGCGAACATTATGGCGAACTGGTGGCGTATCGTCTGCCGAAACGCGAACTGGTTTTCGGACCGCTGCAATTGGAAGCCCGCATTGACCAAGACCCGGAAATTTCGGCGCAATTTTCGCTGTGGGACCAGGGCGGCTCGCAGGTGATTCGCGGTAATTTGCTGGTACTGCCTTTGGGCGATGCCCTGCTGTATGTGGAACCCATCTACCTGCAAGCCGAAAGCGGGCGCATCCCCGAATTGAAACGAGTTATTGTTGCCAGTGGCGACCAAGTGATTATGGCAAACACCTTGGCAGAAGGGCTTGGCAAACTGCTCAATATTTTGACCGGGCAAGAAGTTGCCGTACCGTTGCCCGGCGGCGAACAGCCCCCGGCACAAACTTCGCCACTTGCCGACCAAACCGTGCGCCAACTTGCCGAATCGGCATCGGCGCATTACGATGCGGCGCAAGCGGCATTGCAGCAGGGCGACTGGGCAACTTACGGCACGGAACTCGACCAACTGAAAGCCGCCCTCGACCAATTGGTGCAAATTTTGAACGGGCAATAGTTTGTAGGAGGAGAATGTTGCCGGACTTGACCGGTCTGCAAAAAGGGGTGGCTGCTCTACAGCGTGCGGTTACAGAGGCGCAATCAGATGCGTTTATGGCACAACTAACCCCCACCCGGCAAGAAATTATCAAAGCGGGGGTCATATGTTGACGGCATATCTCGGCGAGAATTATTTCGTATGGCGGCGGAATATCGG
>CAYPNZ010000097.1:0-8451 GCA_964411845.1 uncultured Anaerolineaceae bacterium | reverse complement strand
TTGGGGCGTCACCCCTCATCTGGAAACCCTGCTGGGAGAAAGTTTCCGCTCAGCCACCGGTTGAATGGCACGCAGATACCGCAGACGGCACAGGTGTCCACGGATTTTTTTGAAAAAATATCGTAACTATTCAGAATATTGACCGGAACACAGAGATTCACAGAGATTTCACAGAGACCATAGAGGTTTTTTAAAAAATATTCATTTTTTCTCTGTGCATCTTTGTGTTTTCTTTGTGTATCTCCGTGTAACTGAATAGATACAAAATATCTTCAAAATCTGTGCGAATCCCTGCAATCTGCGCTCTATTTCCAATTCACACTTGAACAAACCCAACCCGATTTGACAATCTGCACATATCCGCTAAAATCCCCGTAACCGACCGACCGGTTGGTCAACACAAGGGAGGTTTTCTATGGACAAAAAATCGCGCAACAAACTTTTGCTGGTGCTGTTCATCGGCGTGCTGATGGGCGCGCTGGATATTGCCATCGTTGGACCGGCACTGCCGTCCATTCAAGCAAGTTTCGGGGTGGATGACCGCACCATCACTTGGGTATTTTCCGGCTATGTGCTGTTCAATCTGATTGGCACGCCGCTGATGGCAAAACTATCCGACACTTTCGGGCGACGCTCAATTTACGTGCTCGATGTGACCATTTTCGCCGTGGGGTCGCTGGTGGTGGCGCTGTCGCCGAGTTTTGCCGTGCTGTTGGCGGGGCGCGCCGTGCAGGGGTTCGGCGCGGGCGGTATTTTCCCCGTTGCCAGCGCGGTCATCGGCGATACCTTTCCGCCGGAAAAACGGGGCAGCGCGCTGGGACTTATCGGCGCGGTGTTCGGCATTGCCTTTTTAATTGGACCCATTCTGGGCGGTATTTTGCTGATGTGGGGCTGGAATTGGCTGTTTTTGGTCAATCTGCCGATTGCCCTGCTGGTTATTGTGATGAGCTGGCGGCTTTTACCCGCCACCCGCCCCGACCGGCGACCGGCATTCGATTGGGCAGGTATGGCAACGCTGGCAATTCTGCTGGCAAGTTTGGCATACGGATTGAATCAAATTGACACGGCACATTTCGTCAGCAGCGTGTTTTCGATGGCGGTACTGCCGTTTTTGCTGGTGGCAGCGGTGATGTTTTTCGCCTTCATTCGGGTGGAGCAGCGCGCCGAAGACCCGGTACTGCATTTGGATATTTTCCGCAAGCGGCAAGTTTTGCTGGCGGCGGGGCTGGCTGGCGGCGCCGGGCTGGGTGAATCGGCGATGATTTTTGTGCCCGCCCTACTGGTTGCCACTTTCGGCGTCACAACCTCGCAAGCCAGTTTTATGCTGCTGCCGATTGTGCTGGCAATGGCGGTCGGCTCGCCGCTGGTGGGACGTATGCTCGACAAAATGGGGTCAAAAGTGGTCATTCTGCTGGGAACTTCACTGTTGACGCTGGGTATGGCGGTTTTAAGTTTCTTTTCCGGCACGTTGATTCTGTTCTACACGGCGGCGGTGCTCATCGGCATCGGGCTTTCTGCACTGCTGGGTGCGCCGCTGCGCTATATTGTGCTGAACGAAACCACGGAATCGCAACGCGGCATCGCTCAGGGCGCAATTTCGCTGTTCACCAAAGTGGGGCAGTTAACCAGCGCGGCGCTGGTCGGAGCGGTGGCGGCATCAGCCGGCGGCGGTATCGGCGGGTATCAAGCCGCGTTTTTGGCAGTGGCAATTGTATCGCTGGTGCTGATAATCATCGCCACCGGACTGAAAAATCGCACCGCGGAACTGGCTGCCGCCCGCCAACACGCTCCCGTATCAACCACCCCTTCAGTCGCTACGGGAGATTGAAAATGACGCCGGCACTGCAAATTGCAATTGTATCCATCATCAGCGCGCTGATACTCTATTCCATCGGCGTGTGGAGCGAAAAATTTGCCGGCGTGCTGAAAGCGTGGCATCTGGTGTTTTTCTGGCTGGGGTTTATCGCCGATACCACCGGCACCACAATGATGGGCGAAATTGCCGGCAACTTTCAATTCAACATTCACGGCATTACCGGCATCACCGCCATCGTGCTGATGCTGGTGCATGCGGTGTGGGCGTCGGTGGTACTGTGGAAAAAAGATGACCGCGCCGCTCACCGGTTCCACAAATTCAGCGTTTTTGTGTGGACGGTGTGGCTCATTCCGTTCATTACCGGTTTTATTTTGGCGAAAGGATAGCCGCAATGCATGTGATTATTTCCGGCGGGACAGGGTTGATTGGGCGGGCATTGGTAAAAAGCCTGCTGGCAGATGGACATCGGGTAACTATTCTCACCCGTTTCCCCGAAAAATCGCACCCGCAACTCACCGGAGCGACATTGGTCGGGTGGGATGGACACACCGCCGCCGGATGGGGACATTTGGTGAATGAAGCCGACGCCATCGTCAATTTGGCGGGGGCGGGCGTTGCCGACAAACGATGGACACCGGCGCGAAAATCTCTCATCCGAGATAGCCGCATACACGCCGGGCAAGCGGTAATGGCTGCGCTTTCCGACGCCGAAAAAAAGCCGGCGGTACTGATTCAAGCCTCGGCGGTGGGGTTTTACGGCGAAAATACCGGCGACACCGTCATCACCGAAGATGCGCCGCCGGGCAGCGATTTTCTGGCGCAGGTCTGCACGGTTTGGGAAGCCGCCACCGCCGCCGCGGAAAACTTCGGCGTGCGGCGGGCGGTCATCCGCACGGGGGTGGTGCTGGCGGCAGAGGGCGGCGCACTGCCGCGCATGGCACTGCCGTTTCGATTTTTCGCCGGCGGGCGCATTGGCAGCGGCAAACAGTGGACACCATGGATTCACATCGCCGATGAAGTGGCAGCCATCCGCTTTTTGCTGGAAAACAACACTGCCCGCGGCAATTTCAATCTCACCGCGCCGAACCCCGTCACCAACGCCGATTTCACCCGCGAGTTGGCGCGCGCCCTGCATCGCCCGGCGCTGTTTCCCGTACCGCCGGTGGCATTGAAACTCGCTTTCGGTGAAATGGCGGGCGTACTGCTGGGCGGACAGCGCGCCGTGCCCGCCCGGCTGCAAGCATTGGGCTTCACGTTTCAATTTCCCGATGCCGCCGTCGCCCTGCAAAATTTGTTGTAACCATTTCTCATGCCACCGCTGAATATTCGTCTTTTCCGCCCTTTCAGGTAATATATCGGTATGAAACCGGAAAAAAGAAAAAGACCCCCAATTGATTACCTGTTGTATCCCATCCAAGAATTTATCCACACCGAAATTTCCGGCAGTTTGTTTCTTATTGCGGCAACTGTCATCGCGCTGCTGTGGGCAAATTCCGCGTGGGGCGAAAGTTATACCACCCTGTGGCACACTTATGTAAAATTTAGTGTCGCCGACAATTTTTTCAAACTCGACAAATCGCTATTGCACTGGATTAACGACGGGCTGATGGTGGTTTTCTTTTTTGTGGTCGGGTTGGAAATTAAACGGGAAGTGCTGGTGGGCGAACTAACTTCGCTGCGAAAAACCGCATTGCCCATTATGGCGGCATTGGGCGGGATGATTGTGCCCGCCCTGATTTTTGTCGCGTTCAACACTTCCGGCGATGCTGCTTCCGGCTGGGGCATTCCTATGGCAACCGATATTGCTTTTGCGCTGGGAATTTTGGCGCTGGTTGGCTCGCGCGCGCCGTTATCGCTGAAAGTTTTTCTCACCGCGCTGGCAATTATTGACGACATCGGCGCGGTGCTGGTCATTGCCTTTTTTTACACCGAGCAGGTTATTTGGGGCGCGTTGCTCGTTGCCGCAATTGCCTGGCTGTTTATGTGGGCACTCAATTGGGCGGGCGTGCGGCATCCGCTGGTATACGCCATTTTTGGGGTTGTGCTGTGGATTGCCTTTTTGAAATCCGGCATCCACGCCACAGTTGCCGGTATTTTGGCGGCGATGACCATTCCGGCGCAAACCCGCATTAACTCCGATTTTTTCTTGAAACGCGCCCAATATTATTTGGAAAAATTTAAATCGGCACAACTTCCCGGCAGAGGGGTATTGACCAATCGCCGGCAACGTGCCGCCGTTAAAAAACTGGAAACCATCGCCAAAGCGGCACAATCGCCCATGCAGCGGCTGGAACACGGCTTGCATCCGTGGGTGGCGTTTTTTATTGTGCCGGTATTTGCCCTGGCAAACGCCGGTGTTGCATTTTCCATCAACGGGAATTTATTTTCAAGCCCGGTGGTATGGGGCATTATTTTGGGGTTGGTGGTCGGCAAGCAAGTGGGCGTTACTTTTTTTGCATGGCTGGCGGTAAAACTCGGATTGGCGGATTTGCCGGAAGGGTTAACATGGCGACATATTTACGGTGCCGGCTGGCTGGCGGGTATCGGATTCACCATGTCGCTGTTTGTGGGCGGACTGGCTTTCGGCAGTGGCGAATTGCTGTCACAGGCGAAAATCGGCATTTTAGCCGCTTCCGTGATTTCCGGCGGTGTGGGCTGGTTTATTTTGCGCACCACACCGCCCGCTCCGGCTGAAGCGGAAGACCCGATTTTACTGCCAAAAGATTAGGATGCGTTCGTGAAGCACGCTGCGTAATTTCACGCATCACGTTTCACGCATCACACCCTATTTCCCGATACAAAACTTACTGAAAATGGTTTCCAGCAAATCTTCGGTGGCGGTTTCTCCGGTGATTTCCCCCAGCGCGTCTACGGCTTCGCGCACATCCACCGATACCAAATCCGGCGACAGCCCCGCCGATTGCGCGGCAATGGCGTGTTCCGTGTGCTCGATGGCGCAGGCAATGAGCGCCCGATGCCGCGGATTGCTGACCATGGCGGCATCACCGGTAAACACGTGCCCGCCGGTAATCTGTTCCACCAAAATTTCTTCCAACCGCGCCAACCCCTCTCCCGTTAATGCCGAAAGAGATACCCGCGGCACGCCGGGCAAAAATTCGGCGGGGGGGGGATGTGCCTGCGGCAAATCAATTTTGTTCAGCACCAGCAGCGCCGGTTTACCCCGCACCAATGCCTCAATTTCCCAATCGCTATCAGCAAGGGGCTGACTGCTATCCACCACCATCAGCGCCAAATCTGCCTGTGCCAGCGCGGCACGGCTGCGCTCAATGCCGATTTTTTCCACGGCATCGACGGTTTGGGCGCGGATACCCGCCGTATCCACCAGCACCAGCGGCACACCGCCGATATTGGCGGTTTCTTCCAGCGTATCGCGGGTGGTGCCGGGAATATCGGTGACGATGGCGCGTTCGCCGCGCAGCAGGGCGTTCAGCAGGCTCGATTTTCCGACATTCGGCGTGCCGACAATTGCCGTGCGCACCCCCTGCCGATAAATCATCCCCTGTGCGGCGGTTTCTGCCAGCGATTGCAGTGTTTGCAGGGCATCGGTCATCGGTGGCAGCATATCATCCAGTGGAATATCTTCTTCCACAAAATCAATGGTCGCCTCAATGTATGCCAACACATTCACCAATTTTTGCCGTGCCGCCGAAATTTCTTTCGACAGCCCGCCGCCGAGTTGCTGCGCCGCCAGCCGCAATCCGGCGGCGGTTTTGGCTTCCACCACATCCATTACCGATTCTGCCTGCGCCAAATCGAGCCGCCCGTTGAGAAAAGCGCGCAGCGTCATTTCGCCACCTTCGGCGGCACGTGCGCCAAGCCGCAACACCGCGCGCAGAATTTCTTGCAGCACCACTGTGCCGCCATGCGCCTGAATTTCGACCACATCCTGCCCGGTGTAACTGTGCGGCGCGGGCATATATGCCACCAATGCTTCGTCTATCGGCTGCCCGCTTTCGGGAGACACAATTTTACCGTAATGTAAATATCGCGGTTTTAGGGGAAATTTGCCGCTTTTGGGGCGAAAAATTTTTTCGGCGATGGGGTGGGCTTCACTGCCGCTGATTTTTACAATGCCGATGCCGCCGCTGCCCAACGGGGTGGCGATGGCGGCGATGGTATCATCCAAACTGAACATTTTTCATCCTCACGGGGTTGGCGTCGGTATGGGCGAAACGGGGGTGTCGGTGGGCAGTACCAGCGGCAGGGTGGGCGACGCGGTGGGGGTGGGGGTATCAATGAGCGGTTGCGGCGTGTCTGTGGCGGTGGGGGTTGGCAGTTCGGTGGGCAAACCGGTGGGGGTAACGGTAGCGGTTGCCGTCGGCGGCGGTGTTGCCGTAAATGTTGCCGTGGGCGCAAAAGGTGTTGCCGTAGCCGTGGGCTGCGGTATATACGGCAGATAGAGTTGCTGCCCCACATAAATGGCGGTGGACGGCAAACAATTTGCCAACTGCAATTGCCCGATGGTGGTATGGGTGGCAGTCGCCAGCGAGAAAAGGGTGTCGCCGGGTTGAACCACATATATCACCCAACCGGCGGGTGGTCCGCAGGGGGTGGGAGAAGGCATTGGCGGGGGCGGCACAGGCGTGGGGGTGAAAATGATGATTGCCGGAGTAGCAGTCGGTGCGGGGGACGGGGTGGCAGTCGGTTGGAAGGTCGCCGTCGGCGGCAGCGGGGTGGGCGATGCCGGTAACGGGGTAGCGGTGGGCGCCACGGTTATCTGCACCGGCGACGGGGTGGCGGTAGCGGTGGCTGGCAAGGCTGCCGGGGCAATCGGGGTGGCGGTTGGTTGCGGGGTTGGAACGCTTGCCGGTTGCGGCGATGCGCCGAGTTTCGCAAAGAAAATGGCGGCAGCAACCGTCAACAGCACTGCCAGCAACACGCCCACGGCAGTCAGCCACTTTCCGCTATTCGATTTGGCAGTCGGTTGTTGAGCCATAATTTATAAATCGGGATTTAAGTCGAGCGGCGGCACATCCACTTCTTCCCACGGATTATTTACCGTATCTGTTACCGGCAGGGCGAAATAAAATGTTGTGCCGCGCCCCATTTCGGTTTCAAACCATACTTCGCCGCCGTGAGTTTCGATGATATGTTTCACCAGCGAAAGCCCCACACCCGTTTCACCCAAGCCTTGAATGAGCGGTTTATCGGCTTTGTAGAACCGGTCAAAAACGCGGTCGACATCTTTTTCGGCAATGCCGCCGCCGCCGTCTGTCACACCGATGCGCAGCCACTGTTCCTGCTCATCCAATGAAACCGCGCTCAAATTACTGTTGGTTACAGTGGCGCTAATGGTAATGTCGCCGCCAACCGGGGTACATTTGGTAGCATTGTTCAGCTAATTTGCCATAACCTGCTGAATTGCTTCCGGGTCGGCATCCACAATGGGCATTTGAGCGGGCAAATCTACTTTCAATTGGATTTCTTTTTCTTCCAGTTGGGCTTTGCTGCCCAGCACCGCACTTTCGATGACCTGCGCCATATTCAACGGCTGCGGATTTATTTGCAATTGTCCGGCATCAATGGCGGCAATGCCGAGCAAATCATTAAGCAAACCTTCCATACGCGCCACATTGGCTTTGACGCGCTGCAAAAATTTGCGCTGCATATCGCCAATCATCCCCACCGATTCACCCAACAGCAGGTCAACATACCCGATAATGGAAGTCATCGGCGTGCGCAATTCCTGTGCCAACGAAGCAATAAACTCATCGCGGGCGTGCTGAGTTTCAAATTCTTCGGTGGCATCGTACAAAATAACCACATTTCCGGTTACCGAACCGTTATTGGGGTCGGTAATGGGAGAAATCGTGGCTTTAATCACCCGGTCGTCCAATTTTAGGGCAGTGGTTACCAGCGGCGATTCGGCGGCGGCAACCCGACGCACCGCTTTGCGCCAGTTTTCATCTGCCACCAGCGAATCCAACGATTTGCCGATGAGTTGGTTGCCCGAAAGATTGAACAATTGTGCCGTGGCGGCATTGGCGCGGTTGATGGCGCCCTGCGCATCGCTGACCAGCACGCCGCACGACAGGTTTTCCCATGCTTGGGCATCGGCAGAGAAGCCGTCGGCGGGAACGACTGCTTGCTGCTGCAATTTTAATTTGTTTGCTTTCAGCGCACGCGCCAACCTGCGGCTGCGCTGTTGAGCCACAGCCAGCGCCTCTGCCAATTTTTTGGCTTCACCGGCTTCCAATTCCAACTCTTGCAATTGCGCTTTCAGGTTAGAAATTTCTTCTTGTGCCGCTTTCAGTTTTGCCAGTTGTTTTCGCTGCGATTGCGCCGCCGTGACCAACTGGTTGTGTTTGGTGGAAAATTCTTCAAACCGAATTTGCGCCAACTTTAACTGATGCGATAGTTGCTGTACCTGTTGCTGGTATTCCGTTAATTCTTTCTGGCTTTTGCGTGCCAGCGTTTCTTGCTCATACAACCGCTGCGCCATTTGATTATTTTCTTGCTGCGCTTTTTTCAATTCCGATTCCAAAGCAGCCGTTTGACGCGCGGTTTCTTTTTCCTGATTTCTCAGGGTGAAAACCAATTTTTGCGATTTGTTGAGTAACGTTTGGTGGGTTCGGGCATTTTCAATGGCGATGGCAATTTGGGTGCTCATCGTG
>CAYPNZ010000096.1:0-8453 GCA_964411845.1 uncultured Anaerolineaceae bacterium | reverse complement strand
AGCCCGCTTCAGCGGCAGATGACCATCACTTTGAGTGTGGTGATTGTCAGTTTGCTGCTGCTGGTTGGTGTGCCGATGGTGCTCATCAGCGTGCAAATTCAGCGGCGAGAGGCAGACCTCGCGCAGCAAGCCACTGCCGACCGGCTGGCACAATCGCTGAGCGATTTGGTTGCCGCCGTGCAAACGGGACAATCCGCCCTGCCCCCCAGCGTTCAATCCGACCCGCGCATTGCAGTGGCGGCGGCACAAATTACCGCCGATTTGGACACGCTGGTTTCGGAAACCCGCCGTTACACCGAGCAAAACGGCTTAAATGCCGCCACGCTGCCGGATTCGCCGCACGTGCTGGGAATGATGCTTTTTTCCGCTGACGGGACGCTATCCGCCAGCCGTTGGCGGGGCACACCGCGGCTATCCGCCCAAACACTCGCCCAAACCGAAATTTTCGATGCGGCAAAACAGGGAACCCCCGCCGTTACGCTGATGTTCGCCGATGGCAGCGGCATCCCGCTGCTGGTTATTGCCGCCCCCACCGCGGAAAATACGGTGCAGGCAACGGTGGTTGATGCCACCGCCGCGTGGCAACCGCTGGCATCGCTGGCGGTAGGCGCAAATGGCTACCTGTATCTCGTCAACCGCCGGGGCGAACCGGTCATCGCCCCGCCCGTTGAAAATCCCCCCGATATGGCGGCGGTACAAACTGCCATCGCCCGCAAAACGGCATATCGCGGTTGGCGCGGCGAAACGGTGGTGGGACACACGGCGGCAATCAAAGGCACGCCGTGGCAGGTGGTTATCGAACTGCCGCAAACGGAAGCAAATGCCGGGCTGCGCTCGCTGCTCATCATTTTGGGGGCTATTTTGCTTTTCGCGCTGGCGTTGGCAATTACCACCGCCCGCATTTTCAGCGGCTGGATTTTACAGCCGATAAAAGTGCTGCACGCCAGCGCGGAACGCATCAGCCGGGGCGATTTGTCGCACCGAATTTCGCTGGAACGAGATGACGAACTCGGCTTTTTGGCATCGGCGTTTAACCAGATGGTCGCCACGCTGGAAAAAACGATTGACGATTTGCGCACCGTCTCGCGGCGATTGCTGTCGGCAGAAGAGGCGGAACGGCGGCGCATTGCTCACGAAATCCACGATGAATTGGGTCAAACGCTCACCGCGCTGCGTTTCAGTCTGTCAATGGTCGCCAAAAACAGTCCGCAATCCGCCAGTTTGCAGGCGGTGCAAAATATGGCGGCAGAGGCGCAGGAAAAAGCGCGCACGCTGTCGCACGAACTTCGTCCGGCAATGCTGGATGACATCGGGCTGGTTGCCACGTTGGAATGGTATATTGACCGGGTGGAACAGCGGGCAAATCTTGCCATCGGGCTGGATGCCGCGCTGGACGAACAGGTTATCCCCATTGAACTGAAGACGACACTGTACCGGCTGGTGGTCGAGGCGCTGACAAATATCAGCAAGCACGCCGAAGCCTCATCCGCAGAAATTGTGCTGCAACAGCGTGACGGGCAAGTGTGGCTTACGGTTACGGACGACGGACGCGGCTTCGACACGGCAACACTCACCGCCACACCGTCGCTGGGTATTGCCGGTATGCGCGAGCGCGTAAATTTGTTGCGCGGCGAATTTTCAATAGAATCACAAGTGGGACGCGGCACAAAAATTACGGTGGTGTTGCCGGTATAAAACCCGGTTCAATAGCGAATGACGAATAGCGAGTAGCGAATGATAAACATTCTTTTGGTGGATGACCACGCAGTGTTGCGCGAAGGGTTGAAGGCTCTACTCAACTCTGAACCGGATATGCGCGTTGTGGGCGGCGCAGGCGACGGGCGCGAGGCGCTGGGGCTGGTAGATTCGCTGAAACCGGATGTGGTGGTGGCAGATATTTCGATGCCCAAATTAAACGGCATCGAAACGGTGCGGCAGCTGCGGCGTTCGCATCCCCGACTGAAACTTGTCATCCTGTCGATGCACGCCACCCACGCCTATGTTACCGAGGCGTTGCAGGCAGGCGCAAACGGCTATGTGGTCAAACAAGCCGATGCTACCGAAGTGGTCAACGCCATCCGCGCGGTAATTGCCGGCGGCGCCTATCTCAGTCCGTCAATTTCCAAAGATTTGATTGACGATTATCTGTCGCGCGCACCGGCGCAGGCAAACGCCTTCAAATTGACCACCCGCGAGCGAGAAGTGGCGCAACTCATCGCCGAAGGGCATTCCACCCGCGACATCAGCCAAGCGCTGACGGTCAGCGTCAAAACGGTAGAAACCCACCGCGCCAACATCCTGCGCAAACTCAACGCCAAAAGCACCGCCGATATTGTGAAATACGCCCTAAAACGCGGGTGGATTAGTCTTGATAATTAGACAAAATCCGTAAAACCGTCTATGATTGATAACAGATTTTAACGCAACTGAACGGCGCACTGCACCGTTTATAACAAGGAAATTAACAATGCCCGGCAAAAATATATCCGACAACACCGACCTCATCAAAACCGAAGATGTTCCGAAATTCTCTGCCAAACCGACCGGCAAAGGTCCCATCATCGCCGCGGTGGTGGCGATGGTCATCTTGCTGGTGCTCTTCATCGGCGTGGGAATCTATTTATTCATCCATCCCAATATTGCCGCCGTGCTGCGCGATATTTCGCTGATTTTGCTGGCGTTCGGCACATTGATTATCGCCCTGTTGGCAATGGTATTGGTTATTGCACTGGTGTATTTGGCATTAAAATTGAACGATTTGGTAGACTTGCTACAATACAAATTGATGCCTCTGCTCGACAAAGCGAATGAAACGGCTGCCATCGCCAACGATACCGTGCGCACCGTGCACAGCCGGGTGAACGTGGTCACCGAAGAAGCGGTAAAACCGGTTATCGGTGTGGTAAGCACCGTTGCCGCCGCAAAAGCCGTAACCAAATCATTATTCGCCCGCAACCGGCGAACCAGTAAATAGCAAATTCAACTTTTACGAACAAGACTCAGGAGGCTTGAGATGGCAAATCGAAACAGTGGTGGTGAATTTTTTGCAGGATTGGTTATCGGTGGCTTGATTGGCGCGGCTGTCGCGCTGATACTCGCCCCGCAAAGCGGCGAAGAAACCCGCGCCCAATTGATGGAAAAATCAGACGAATGGAAAACCGTCGCCGAAGAATCGCTGGCGGATTCACGCGCCAAAGCCGACGCAATTGTGGCAGATGCCCGCACTCGCGCGGAAAGCATTTTGGCGGAAGCGCGCACCAAAGCCGCCCAAGTGCAGGAACAGGCAAAAGAAAAAGCGGCAAAACTTCCCGAAGTGAGCAAAAGCACGCTCAACGAACAAAGCAGCAAACTGAAAGAAGTCGCCTCGAACATCGCCGGTAAAGTGAAAAAGGATACCGGCGCAACAGACGCACCCGCCGACGCATAATTCCGCACACCGGTAAATTTACGTCTCGCAAAAGTGACACCCCACCCGGGTGTCGCTTTATTTCCGTTCCGTTTTTGTCGATTCTGTAACTTACCCGCCCATTCTTCGTCTAAAAGAAAGGATGCCCAATGGCAGATGACCGAGCGTTGCTGCCGGCACTGAAAAACCGCGACCCGAACGCCTTCGCCGAATTGTTCAACCGGTATTCCGACAAACTCTTTCGCGTGGCATTCGGTATTTTAAACGACGAAGCCGACGCGGAGGGCGTTGTTCAGGACGCATTTTTAAAATTGATTGAAAACCTCGATAGTTTTGAAGCCCGCTCTACACTGGGCACGTGGTTGTATCGCGTTACATACAACGCCAGCCTCGACCGGTTACGCCGCCAACGTCCGCACGCGCCGTTGGCAGACGATTTTCAGGATGATGCCGACTATATGCCTGCCATCTTTCTGGACTGGAGCCACGCACCCGAAACACATTTTTCCACCGCCGAAAAAAACCGTGTTCTCGCCGAAGCCATTAGCAAATTGCCGCTAAAACTGCAAGCCACATTCATCTTGCGCGAAATTGACGGGCTGTCCACCGCCGAAACCGCCGCTGTGCTGAACATCAGCCCGGGCGCGGTAAAAGTGCAATTGCACCGTGCCCGGTTGCAACTGCGCGAACTGCTGTCGGCGTATTTTCAGGAACGCATCACGCCGTAGGGGGGAGAAATTATGCAGTGCGAAGAACTGATTTCCTATTTATCCGATTATATTGACCATAATCTCGATGAAGCGCTTGCCAAAGAAGCGGAAGAACATTTGGCAACGTGTCACAATTGCCGGGTAGTTTTAAATACCACTCAAAAAACACTGCTCCTCTACCGCCGGCACGGGCAGGTGACGATGAAACCCGTTCGCCGCGAAAAAATGTTTCGGCAACTGGAAGCGGCATTTTTGAAAAAATCCGAAAATTGCGCTTGACTTTTGTAACTTTTTGAAACTTTCTCCGTCTAAAAGGCAAACGAACATTCACCAAAAAACGGAGGAAACAAATTATGAAATTGAATGAAAATAGTGTAGACCGCATCATTCGAGTTATTGTCGGGCTGGTTTTAATTGCCGTGGGCTTCTGGTTTATGGGAGGCACCGCCGGTATCATCGTAGGCATCATCGGGTTTGTGCCGTTGCTCACCGGCATTATCGGCTACTGCCCGGCATACGGTTTATTTGGTTTTTCAACGAAAAAATAATTCTGCTATATTCCGGTAAAAATAATGATAGAAACCGTCAACACCCAATCGTTCTCCAAAAAAGTATTAAAATCGCCAATGCCGGTTGTGATTGACGTTTGGGCAGCGTGGTGTCATCCGTGCAAAGCAATGGAACCGCACTTCGCCGCCGTCGCCGAAAAATACGGCGACCAAGCCCGTTTTTTAAAACTCAATTCGGATGAGAACCCCGAATTGGTGAAAAAATACAAAATTATGGGCATTCCGACACTGTTATTTTTCAACCACGGAAAATTGGTTGCCCGCAAAACAGGCGTGCAGCGCACTGCCGCCATCGAAAAACAATTGCTGGCAGTAGCCAACCTTTCCGCCGATGAAGCCGCCGCCAACGAAGTTACCGGTATGTTTGGCAAGCCTCAACTTAATTGGGGAACCGTATTGATGCTGCTCGGCGCAGCGGTTGCCGTTGGCGGTATTGTGTTCAATTTGATGCGCTAGGGCGTGTTTTCCCCGCCGACAATAGAAGACACCGGAATCAAAAAAAGGCGAGCCGATATGGTTCGCCTTTTTTATTATTGCAGGTACCTTAAATTACGCCAACTGCGTCATCCAAAAAGCGGCTATCACAATGGCGGCAAACGTTAGCGAAAATACGGCTTCATTGATGCCCAACCGCACCAAATTAAGCGATTTTCTATCTTGCCACTGCCACGCCCCGTACCACGCTTTCAACAGCATCGGCAAAAAAGCCAGTGGCGTAAGCGGCGGCGCAATTGACAGCATTGTTAAAATGACAGCCACCCCCAATGCGACAGTATGGTATGTTAAACTGGCTTTTGCCGCGCGGAAACGGTCGGGCAGCAGCGGCGGCGGCGATTGTTTCGGCTGTTGGCGCACTTTCAATTTCACATAAAATACCGTGCCGCCGAAATACAGCGCGTTTATCAGCCACAACAACAGCGCGGTTTCATCCAACACGCCACGCGCAACATAATATGCCATCGGTGCGCCCATTGCCAATCCCACAATGCCCGGCAGTTCGCCGCGCAGTGTCATTTCTTTTCGGCGTGAAATTAGCCACAAATTATATGCCACCAACGCCACCCCGAACGCCCCCATCGGTGCGAGCCACCACAAACGATACGCCAGCACCAGCGTTGTGCCGGCAGCAGCGGCTATTGCCGCATAAATGCCAGCCCAACGCCACAAAATTTTTCGCTCCGGCGATGGGCGTTTTCTGGTTTTTACCAATGTTGCCAGCGGATAGCGCATCAAAAAGAAGCCCAATGCCGCCACCAGCAAAAGCCCCAGTTCAAACCGCCATACCCCTGCCACCACAATGCCAATCCCCAACGGAATGGCAAACATTGCCCACGAGCCGTGCTCTTTGGGTAACGGAATATTCATTGCAGGTTAATCCTCCGGCGTAACAGGAAAGTTTTCCGCACCGGCAAGTTTGTTTGCCAGCAGATACGGTTTGTGAATGAGCGTGGGCAGACATTGGGTACAAATCCAGTGGGGTTGTCCGGCAAAAGTCAGATTCACCAGCGGAACATCTTTTTCGCTGCGAGCACAATTTAAACAATGATGCGTTTGGGTATTCGACATATTCTTCTCCGATTTTTTTGATATTTTATGCCGCGCGCAAATCTTTTGCAGTGACTCCCGTCACACTGTAAGATGATTCACGGGCATAAGATAGCAGATATGATACCTTAAAATCAACTTTTTTCAAATTGGCAAAATATGTAATTTAACTTACTGATACACGCTGTTCAATATGTTATCATCCGTACAGCGAGGGCAGAGAGACCTATACATTTGAGGAATTTAATGAATACCACCTTAAAAATTTACGTGCGCACCGGTTGTTCCGGCTGCGCAGAAGCCAAAGTCACCGCCGACCATATCGAAAAAACATTTCCCCACGTCACAGTGGAAGTGGTAGACATCGACAACCCGAATTCCGACATCCCCGAAACCGTATTTGCCACCCCCACCTATGTGCTCAACAATCGGGTTGTTTCGTTGGGAAATCCCCACATTTCCGACATTGAAACGTGGTTATCCGAATGAATGGTGGCAGAAAAATGAAACAAGCACAAAAAATTGACTACCTGAAAATGGTTGATATTTTTCAGGGCTTGAGCAAATCGGAAATGCAAGAGATGGACCGCACCACCACAATGAGCACCTGCCGGCGCGGAAAAATTTTCTACCAAGCCGAAGACACCAGCGAAGTACTGTTCATCCTGAAAAAAGGGCGCGTGCAGTTGTATCGTTTAACCCCCGACGGGAAAAAGTTGGTGGTAGCCGACATCGGCGCGGGCAGTATTTTCGGTGAAATGGCGGTCATCGGGCAGGGTATGCACAACACTTTTGCCGAAGCGGTGGATGATTGTCTGCTGTGCGTGATGAGCAAACACGATGTGGAACGACTGATTTTGAGCAAACCTGCGGTAGCGTTGCAGGTAATGAACATTTTGGCGCAACGCCTGCACCGTGCCGAAGCCCGATTGGAAGATATGGCATTTAAAAGTGTATCGGGGCGACTGGCGTCACTGCTGTTGACACTCAGTGAAGACCATAGCGACCGCATTTATGGCTACACGCACCAAGATTTGGCAGACGCGGTAGGCACTTATCGCGAAACCGTTACCCTGACGCTTAACGAATTCAAATCGCGCCGGCTCATTGAAATCGGGCGCAAACGAATTGACATACTCGACTCGGCGGGGCTGAAAATGGCTGCCGCCGAGTAATTCCCCCATAGTTCCTCCTCCCTCCCCCACCCCGTGTCGCTCTGCAACCGGCGACACGGGGCATCTTTCTTTGGGCTCATCAAAAAAGATGCTATAATCTCCGTGACTTTGTTTGAAAAATCACTTTTCAGCGAGATTATTGTCTATGCGAATATCCGCAATTGTTCCCGCGACAACTTCCGCCGCCACCGAAACCACGCTGACCACACTTTTGGCGCAACACGAACCACCGTTCGAGATATTGCTGGCAGCGCCGGCGAATGCCAACGCCGCCACCCTCGCCAAGCGTTTCGGCGTGCGCACCGTTACCGCCGATACCGCCGCCCTGCCTGCGCTGCTCAACACGGGCGCACGCGCCGCAACGGGCGACGTGTTCCTTTTTGCCTGCCCCCCGGCGCAATTCCCCCCCACCGCCACCCAAGCCATTCAGCGAAACCTGTCGTTGCTGCCCACCACCATTGGCGGCAGTTTTCATTTGCATTTTCACGCACCGTTTGGAACTTTTGCCGCAAAAATGGCGAAAATGATGCGCTATCGCCAACATTACGATTGGGACAGCGGCATTTTCATCCGCGCCGAAACTTTCGCCGCACTGGGCGGCATCTCCGCCGCCGACCGCAGCGGGCATCAATTTGCCCGGCGGCTGGAAGCGCACGGGGCAACCGTCTACCCTCCCGATGAAATTTTACTGCCCGCCGGTCATATCCTAAAATTGATGTGGCGCTGGCTGGCAGTTTATCCATTCACCCCGGAAAGGAAACTTCAATGAAAAACACCATCCACCGACTGGCGCTCATCGGTTTTGGAACCGTCGGGCAATCGCTGGCGAAAATCATCGCCGCCAAAAATGCCGATTTGAAACAATTGCGACACACCGAATTGCGGATTGTCGCCATCGCCACCCCCGGTAAAGGCTCGCTGTACCATCCCGACGGGCTGGACATCGCCGCACTGTTCGCCGCGCTGGAAAAAGACGGCACATTTGCCGGGTATCCCGATTCGCCCGGCTTGGCACGCGGCTGGAGCAATTTGGCGCTGGTGCGCGACA
>CAYPNZ010000095.1:0-8471 GCA_964411845.1 uncultured Anaerolineaceae bacterium | reverse complement strand
GCCGGCATATCGCCGGATGATATTGCCCGCATTGCACCGACCATCGGCTGGCGCGCCATCGCCCGCCCGGTGTTTCCCCGCCGCGGATTTCTGTCGTTTGCCCGGCTGGAGCCGTGGCTGATAAACCTGATGGGCGGCGATTTGCGCTTTGCCGACCTGCAAACGCCCTTCGCCGTGTCTGCCACCGATTTGGCACGGGGCGAAGCCGTTACCTTCACCACCGGACGTATTGCACCGGCAGTGCATGGCAGTTCCGCTGTGCCGGGCATTGTGGTACCGGTGGAACACGCCGGTTATTTGTTGGGCGACGGTGGCGTATCGTACAATTTGCCCGTTGCGGCAGCGCGAACACTGGGGGCGGATGTGGTCATCGGCGTTGATTTGTTTGTGCCGACCATCCATCGCCCGTGGGGTCCGCTGCGGTTCGGGTTTGCCGCCATTGAAACGATGGTACGGCGTTCCGGCGGCGGGGTTGACCAAGCCGATGTGCTCATTTCGCCGCCGGAACTCGCCGGGATGAGTTACATCCGCACCGGTGCCAAACAGGCTGAACGGCTCATTGCCATCGGCGAAATTGCCGCCCGCCGCGCATTGCCTCAAATTGAAGCCGCACTCGCCGCCGCCTGACAGGTCGGGCAAAAAAAGGTTGACCGCCCCGCCAGCATTTCGCGCACAATGGGCGTGCCGCACTGCGGGCACGGCTCGCCGGTTTTACCATATACCTGAAAATGGTTTTGAAATTCGCCACCCCGATAAACCTCATCCAGCGTGGCGCCTTTCAGCATAATGCCGTGCCGCAACACCCACCGAATGGCATGGTACAATCGCGTCAAATCGGCGGCGGAAAGGGTATCCACCGGACGGCGCGGGTCGAGTTTCGCCCAAAAACAGGCTTCGGCGGCATAAATGTTTCCCAGCCCGGCGATGAATGTTTGGTTCATCAGCAGCGGTTTCAGTCGCCCGCTGCGCCGTTCAAACAGCGCCATAAAATCGTCCACCGAAAAATCGTCTGCCAGCGGTTCGGGTCCCAGCGCCCCGACGACCGTTTGGGGGTCATCGGTGAGCCGGATGCGCCCGAATTTGCGCGTATCTTTAAATTCCAGCCGATTGCCGTTGTTCAAATTGAAATACGCCCGCGTATGCGGATGAACTTCCTGCGATTGCGGCAACACCCGCAAATCGCCGCTCATTTTCAGGTGGATGAACATGGTTTTGCCGCCGGAAAGCGTAAATTGCAGATATTTCCCCCGCCGCGACAGGGCTTCGATGCGGCGGCGGGGCAATGCCGCTTCTACCGCTGCCGCCGAAGGACGCGCCGTGTTGTGCCACAGTATTTTCGCGGCGGTGATGGTTTGTCCCACCAGCGGGGTTTGCAATCCGCGCACAATGGTTTCAACTTCGGGCAATTCAGGCATCGTCCAATTCAAATTCACTTCTCCGCCCCAGGGCAGGGTTTGCGTTTTGGGCAGCAAATGCGTTTTCAGTTGGGTTTGCAAGTGCTCAATTTCGCGCGCCAAAATATCCGATTCGCGGGTCAGCCGCAGCGAAACATCGCGCATTTCCAGCAATTCCTGTTTTTCCGCCAAACTGATGTCCAGCAAACTGGCAATTTGGTATGAAAACGGTTCCGGTTCGCCGGAAAATTGATATTCGACACTGTGCGGGTCGTGAGCATTCAACTTCAATTTCAATTCAATATAGGTTTTGAACGTCTGCCGCAAATCGGCAATCTGCGCCGCCGATGACTGTGCATCGGTCGGCGTGTCGTGCAGAATTCGCACCTGCCCCACCAAATAATCGTCGTCGCACGGGGCGTAACTGACAATTTCTATTTTTTCCGCGCCAACCACCCACAGATTCATTCGGTCTTCATCCAAATGCTGCAATTGAGCAATTTTTGCCACCGTACCGATTTTTTTCGGTGCAACGTTTATATCGTTTTCCTGCATACCGGCAGCAATGAGCGCCACGCCAAACGATTGCGTACCCTGCATGGTATCGTTCACCATCGCCCGGTAGCGCGGCTCGAAAATGTACAGCGGCAGCAACATACCCGGGTATAGCACCACATTCAATGGAAACAGCGGCAAGTCGAAGGTATTTTCGCCGCCCATAGTTTTCTCCTTTTGCAAAATCCCGCCGGGATGCGTTTTCGATGAAACGGGTTGAGGATATTATACCCTGATTCGCACCCAAACATAAAATTGACGCAACACGACAACATCGGTACAATGTGGGGTGACTGTTCAGGTAAATAGAAAATAGCACGCGAATTGCAGAAATTAGCGCAGACTTTTGCAAGAGGTCTATTAAACAAACACGCTTATGACCGGAACCATCATCAACATCATTGCCATATTTTTGGGCGGCACGCTGGGGCTGCTGCTGGGACACAGACTATCGGAAAAACTCCGCGAAACCGTGATGCACGGTTTGGGATTGGTAACGTTGCTGGTGGGCATCAGTATGGCATTGACCACCCAAAATATGTTGATTGTGATGGGCAGTGTGCTGCTGGGCGGCGTGCTGGGCGAATGGTGGCGCATTGAAGACGGGCTGGAAACGATTGGGCGCTGGCTGGAAAATCGTTTTCAACCCGCCGGCGATACCACGCCCGCCAAATCGCTCACGCGGGCGTTTGTCACCTCCAGCCTGATTTTCTGTGTGGGACCCCTCACCGTCGTCGGTTCAATTTTGGACGGGCTAACGGGCAATTATCAACCGCTGGCGGTAAAAAGTATGCTCGACGGTTTCGCGTCGCTGGCGTTCGGGGCATCGCTGGGGGTGGGGGTGCTCTTTTCCACCATCACGGTGCTGGTTTATCAGGGGGGATTAAGTTTGCTGGCGCATTTTTTCGGGGCAAATTTAACCCACATTTCCGCCGAAACACCCGCCGTTATCGAGTTGAGCGCCACCGGCGGCGTGCTCATTATGGGCATCGGTTTGTTATTGCTGGACATCAAACGCATTCGGGTGGGGAATTTTCTGCCGGCGCTGTTCATCGCCCCGCTGATTGTGGTTATTTTGCAATGGCTGGGGCTGCCTCTGTCACCCTGACGGCGGCAAAACCCGCGTCAAAAATTTCAGGGTGAGCGAAAATACCTGCTCGCGTTCGCTATCCAGCAAAACCACGTGCCCGGATGCGGGCATCATATATCGTTCCACATCCCGCGATGCCACATTTCGAGCAATGATTTCGGCGCTATCCAGCGAAATGGTTTTGTCATTTGCCCCTTCCACAATTAACATCGGCTGGGTAATTTGCCCCAGCATTCCCCGCACAACTTTTTGCAGTTTGAACAACTGAATGACACCTTTCAACGGGTTGACGGGATACCCCTGCCACAAATCCGAGCCGGGTCCGCCCAAGCCGGGTTTCGGCACGGCACTGATAAAGGGTGCGGCAAGATATGTTTTCAGCACATCACGGCGGCGCAACGCCAACCGGATAGCCGGGGCATACGCCAGCACCGCCGTAATTTCGGGATGCCGGGCAGCCAGATAAAGCGCCAGCAGCGCGCCGGTTGATTCGCCGCCGACCACCACCGTGCGGCACGATTCCGCCAACTGCCGGTGAGCGGTTTCGGCGGTGTTTGCCCAATCTTGCCAGCGAACGCGGTTCAAATCGGCGGGGGTGGTGCCGTGTCCGGGCAAAAGCGGACCCGCCACTGTGTATCCGTGCCGGTGCAAAAATTTTGCCAGTGGAATGACTTCGGCGGGGGTGGCGGTCAATCCGTGAAACAGCAAAATACCGGTGTCATTCCCCCGCCAAAAGAACGGCTCGCCTTCCAATTGCGGAT
Organism: uncultured Anaerolineaceae bacterium; assembly: GCA_964411845.1. GTDB lineage: Bacteria > Chloroflexota > Anaerolineae > 4572-78 > 4572-78 > JANTHQ01. The sequence continues at coordinate 4,671 of CAYPNZ010000095.1, read as the reverse complement.
TATAGAGTGCAGATGGCATATATTATCCCCTTTCGGGACTGTGGTACTACAAATTTTTCAAAATTACTTGACAATTTATTTTTTCCTGTTATAATGGACATAACGTTATAGGTAAAAAGTACTTGACCCAACGGTACTATTGCAACTCCACAGGGAGACTGTCATGGCATTATTGAAAAAATTATTGGGTTATTCCGAAAAAGAAACACGAGCCGTTGCGCAAAAACGTTTGTGGGACATCGTCAGTCAAGACCGCATCGAAGCGCCCTCGGCGATGGCACAGCGCACGCGCCACAGCACGCGCCGTTTCGCCACCCCCCGCCGACGTCCCCAACCACACCCATTTGCACGCGCATAGCGTATCATACCCTGCCAATCACCTGTTTTTCTGTTTCATCCCACCTCCGCAAACACCCCGTTGTTGCATTCGGGGTGTTTGCATTTCTCTTGCATCCGACAATTTCGCCGCTATAATATCTCCATCATAAATGAAAGCGAGATATTACTTTATGGAAATCACAAAAAACACACCTCTTGATGTTGTTTTGGCAGGACTGATGCGCCGCTATCAACAGCGCGTGCCGGATGTTTCGGCAATCATCCGTGCAATGATTTCGGAAAATCTCATCCGCTCCGCCACCGACATCGAAAATGACCACATCGCATTTCGCACGATGGGCGTGCCGCATTTGGGCATCGCCTCGCTGGAAAAGGTTTTTTTGCATTACGGCTACCGGCGGCGCGAACGCTATAATTTCGCCGAAAAGAAGTTAAATGCCCACTGGTATTCTCCGCCCACCGACCGCCACCCCCGAATTTTCATCAGCGAATTGCGCGTCGGCGATTTGTCGCCCGCGGCGCAGCGCATCATCCGGTCATATACCGATACGGTCGTTACCGACCCGGTAGATGCGTTAAATTTGGATGACGGCGCGGCGGTAGATGCTTTTTTGCATCAGCCGCTGTGGCGCACCCCAACATGGGATGACTATCGTCAGTTGGCAGCCGAAAGCGAATACGCGGCATGGGTCATTTACAACCGCTACTATCTCAACCATTTTACCATCAGCGTGCATAATTTGCCATCAGGATACAATACCATTGCCGATTTTAATCGTTTTTTGGAAAAACACGGCTTTCAATTGAATGATGCAGGTGGAAAAATAAAAACCAGCGCCGACGGAAAATTGCTGCAAAGTTCCACCGTCGCCGAGATGGTGGATGCAACCTTTGCCGACGGGGCGGGGGGAACAGTCGTCAAGCGCATTTCGGGGTCGTATGTGGAATTTGCCGAGCGCCGGGTGCTGGATGAATTTCAGCATTTAAAGCCGGCAGAAATCACCCGGGCGCATCGCCGCGAAGGATTTGAAGCCGCCAATGCCGATAAAATTTTTGAAAGCACATACAGCGAGCAAACCCAAAAACGGGGCAATCAATCCAACAGCGGGTAAAAAACCTGTGGCGCACGGCGCGACACCGTCTGCTCGGCGGCAAGCGCCAATCGCAACAGGGTATGTTCGTGCCATGGACGCCCCATCGCCTGCATGCCAATCGGCATACCCGCGGCAGTGTATCCCACCGGAAATGAGACGGCGGGCAATCCGGTTAAATTTGCCGGGGTGGCAAAACGCATAATTTCCGCCAGTACCGCCAAATCCGAATCACCGTCGGGCAAGGCGGACGGCGGAATTTTCGGGGCGGGCACGGCGGTGGACGGGGTGATAATTACATCTGCCGCTGACAGGGCGGTTTTAAAATGACGCATCGTTTGGGTGCGAATGCGCTGCGCCTGCACATAATCTATCGCCGAAAACGCCCTCGCCAGCGCCAAATTGACTCGCACATCCAACCCGTGCAAACGATGAAATTCAGCATACGTGCGGTTCATCGCTTGCGCCATTTCGGTGGCAATGATGACGGTGTGCGCCACCCGCGCGGCTTCCAACTGCGGAATGACAACCTCTACCACCCGCGCCCCGCGCGATTTGAACGCTTCAATTTGCGTTTCGCACGCCGCCACCACTTCGGCATCGGCATGGTGAAACCACTCCCAATACACGCCCAACGTCACATCCGATAAATCGAGGGTATCCCATCCCGTCAGTGTGGGCGGCGGTTGGTGTTGCGACATCGGGTCTTTTGTGTCCGGTCCGGCAATTATGGCGTATGACAGTGCCGCATCGGCGGCGGTTGCCGCCAGCGGACCCAAATGCGCCACGCTCCAATCGAGCGGCGCTGCGCCAAATTCGCTCACCCGCCCGAACGTTGGTTTTAACCCCACAATGCCGCAAAATGCCGCCGGAATGCGAATGGAACCGCCGCCGTCTGCACCCAGCGCCACCGGACACAATCCGGCTGCCACTGCCGCCGCCGACCCGCCGGAACTTCCGCCGCTGTAATGTTCGGGATGGTACGGGTTGCGCACCGCGCCATAATGCGGGTTCAACCCCGTCACGCCGATGCCGATTTCGTGCATGTTGGTTTTGCCGATGAGCAGTGCGCCTGCCGCCCGCATGCGGGCAACGATGGTAGCATCGGTGCGGGCAGGGGTTTTCCCCAAAAATGCCGTGCCGACTGTGGTGGGATACGGCACCATGTCCATTTCATCTTTCACCGCAACGGGCACACCATCAAAAATGCTCAACGGGTTTCCGGCGGCAATTCGCCGCGCCGATGCTTCTGCCTGCGCCAGCACGTCATCTTCGCGCACGGCAATCATCGCTCGCAGCGGTGTTTCGCCGCTGTCGCTGCGCCGTATGGCATCGAGCACGCGCTGTGCCACCGTTACCGGGTCGGTTTTTCCCGCGCGATAGGCTTCGGCATATTGCTGCACGGTCGGAAATTGAAAACCGTCTGTCTGCGGGTATACCGGTGAAATCCGTTCCGAAACAACCGTATTCAGCGAGGCAGGTTCATCTACATAATGAAGGGGGGTGTAGGTTGGCGGGTCGTCAACTGCCAATTGACGCATGGCAGAAATGCCCGCCTGTTTCAGCAAATATGGCATAATTGCCGACCGCAGCGGGCTTTCAAGCAATCGAGCAAACATTTTCAGGGTGAAACCGGACATCGCCGCCAAATTTACCGATTGCAAATCGTATTTTGTTGCGGGTTGGTTCATTTTTATGCCTCTGCGACGGTATGGGATTCAGTAGGTATATCGGCGGGCAGTGAAAATCCAAACACACACCCCGATTGCGGTTCGGGTTTATTGAAAACCTGAACTTCACCGCCGTGTTTTTCCACAATGCGGCGCACAATAGACAACCCTAAACCATGCCCCATTCGAGCCGTGTGTTTTTGACTGTGTTTTTCACTGAAAATCGTTTCGCACACTTCCGGCGGCAGTCCGTGCCCGTTATCGGCTACCCAAAACCACACGCTGCCATTTTCCAGCGACGACGACAGCGTAACCACCGGCGGTGTGCCGCCATATTTTATGGCATTGCTCAATAGATTTTCCCAGATTTCTTCGACCCACGGTGCATAACCGAACGCGGTATGCCACGTTTCCGGTATGATGAATTCCGCTCGGTGCTGCGCGATGAGCGCTGTCAGCCGCTGCTGCGCCTGTGTCACAATTTGCGCGGTATCCAACGGCGACAGACTAACATCGTCTTGCCGGATATTTGCCATTAACAACAGTTCATCAATGATATGCCCCATTTTTCGCGCGGTAGCATCAATTTTTTGAGCGTGCACGGCTTGGGATTCTGTTGCTTTCATTTCAGACAGTTCCAGCAACAAAACATCTGTATAGCCGATGATGATGCTGAGCGGGTTTTTCAAATCGTGCGCGACGGTGTGGGCAAACGCATCCAACTCACTGATGAGTTGTTCGCGGCGGGCGATTTCGGCGCGCAGCCGCTCGTTTGATGCCTCTAGCGCTGCTTGCGCCTCTTTTTGCCGGGTACTGTCGCGTAAAACCAGCACCCAGCCAATCAGCGTGTTTTCGCGCTCATACAACGGCGAAAGTCGCCAATCAAAATAGCGTGTTTCACCGCCAATCGTCAATATCTGCCCGCCTTGACCTTCCACACCGTTTTCCAGCGCTTGCACCAATTCTGTCCACAGTGGCAGGTAGCCGGTTGCCCGTTTGCCCACCACCTCCGATTCACTATAGCCGATAATTTTTTCAGCCAGCGGGTTCAGGTCAATAATGTGACCGCGCGTGTCGAGCACAATTACCCCGGTTCTCATATTGTTAATGATGGTATCACGGGCAATGGGCACAATATCCATTAACTGATAGCGCAGTGTACCCCACAACACCAACACCCCGCCGACGATGAATAAAAACGGCGTAATATCCGGAATAGGCGTACTGCCCCAGTTGAGCACCAACTTTGAAACGTAAACGGCATTTCCAATCCACGGGATGAGCGAAAATGCCAACAGGGTAAGTATTTGCCGACGATACAATCGTTGCGCGCGGAAAAAAGTGTGGACGAGCAAAATGGTGCTGGCGATAAATATCACGTATGAATAAATGGTGTTAAACCAAAACCACCAGCCATAGTTAACCACCCGCACCAAAATTACACCGTTGAAAACCAGTTGGGCACTGCGTTCAAAAAAATGATGCCATTTGTTTGTTTGGGAAATGATATAACCGGTGAGCGGTTCAATTGCCAAAAAGGTACCAACGTTGCGGGTAAGCCAGCGACGATA
>CAYPNZ010000094.1:0-8526 GCA_964411845.1 uncultured Anaerolineaceae bacterium | reverse complement strand
ACCGAACATCACCAAACGGTATCACGGTTAGGGCAAAAAGCCGGATGTTCGCAGCAACAAAAAAGCCCCGCTTTGTGCGGGGCTTTTGTTTGGAGAATGTGAGGGCTAGATAAACGCGCGCAGACGCAACGCCTTTTCCGGATGGCGCAATTTCGCCAAAGCCTCTTTTTCAATTTGGCGGATGCGCTCACGGGTCAAGCCAAATCGCTCGGCGACATCTTGCAGTGTCAGCGGATGCCCGTCGCGCAAACCGTAGCGCAGTTCCATAATACGGCTTTCGCGCGCGGTGAGTGTCGCCAATGCTTCTTGAATTTCTTGCTGCAACAGGTGGCGATCCACTTCGGTTTCCAATTTGGTTACATCTTCTTCCATCACAAAATCGGCAAGCGTGGCGTTGTCGTCACCCACCGGGTCTTCCAAACTGAGTGTTTCCTGTCCGTCGTACAGCAGGGCTTCAATTTGCTCCGGGGTATCGCCCAACGCGGCGGCAACTTCTTTGATGTCGGGGGTGCGTCCCAACTCTTGCGTAAGTTGGTTCATTATTTTCCGCACGACGCCCAAACGGTCAACTTTGTGCACCGGCAAACGGATGGTGCGTGTTTGCACGGCAACCGCCCGGCTTACGCTCTGCCGAATCCAGTAACTGGCATAGGTGCTCAACCGCACGCCGCGGTCGGCATCGAATTTATCAATGGCACGAATTAAGCCCAATACCCCTTCCTGAGATACTTCTGCCAACGTTAGCCCGTGCCCGGTATACCGGTTGGCAATGCTGATAACCAATCGCCCGTTGGAAACGATGAGTGTTTCGCGGGCTTTTAACCCACGTTTAACTTTTTCTTCCAGTTTTGCACGCTCGGCTTCATCGGCAGGTGGGTTGGTTTCTAAAATTTCTTTGCTTTTTCGCCCATCAACCATTTCTAAAATCAAGCGGCGCTCTTCTGTCGGAGAGACCGGCGGTGTTTTCGCCAAACTCGCCACAGACAATCTAAACAGTGCCTCATCCGGCGCCCAAGTTGTTGTCATATCTTTTTCCTCTGGCATAATTATGTGCCCTACCTTTCCAAAAGTTACAAATATTTGCGTGGTAGTCCGCACATCTCCATTTTTACGCTGTTTTCATAGTAGCACGTTTGTATTAAAAAACCATTAAAATATCTTTCGGTATTACTATTTTATGATACTTCTTTTCAGGAGTCAATACTTTTTAAGGTACGAATATTTATATTTGCTAAATATTTACGATACACGTTCCACGCCACCCCATCATACCATATTTAAGATATTTTACCTGACGGCAACCTATCAAATCCCCTACGCTCAACGGACTACACACAAATATTATGGCGTCGGATTGATTTACCGGGCAATTTACAGTAATATAGGGCAGTGGACACAAATACCACCATCCATTTCCACAGAAAGAGTTATTATGTTTGAAATTGTTTTTCTCGGAACCTCCGCTTCTGCCCCCTCGGTGAGCAGAGGGCTATCGGCAAATTTGGTGCTGTACAAAAATTACCGCTTTTTGATTGACTGCGGCGAAGGCACACAGCGCCAGTTGTTGCAAAGCGGGCTTGGTTTCCGCAAAATTGATAAGATTCTGCTCACCCACGGACATCTCGACCATATTTTGGGGCTGGGCGGGTTGGCATCTACGTTTAGCCGCTGGGAAGCCATTGACCACATCGAAATTTTCGGCGGCAAACCTGCCCTGCGCCGCGTGAAAATTCTTATTGAAGAGGTGGTGCTGGGCAATGCCACGCCGCCTATCCGCATTGATTATTGTCCGCTGGGCGATGCACCCATTATCGAAGATGCTTCTTTTAAACTGAGTGCATTTCCGGTGAGCCATCGCGGGGCGGGGTGTTTCGGTTTTTTGTTTGAAGAAAAACCGCGCCGACCGTTCAACCCGGAAAAAGCCACGGCGCTCGGTATTCCTTTCGGACCGGAACGCAAACGGCTTGTTGCCGGTGAAACGGTGACGCTGGCAGACGGGTGCACCGTTACCCCCGATGATGTGCTGGATGCCGCCCTGCCGGGCACAAAACTGGCGTTTATGGCAGATGTGGGGAAAACAGAGGGTTTGGAAAAATATATTGCCAATGCCGATGCAATGGTCATCGAGGCAACGTATTTGGAAGAAGATGCCGATATGGCGCGCCGCTTTGGGCACATTACCGCCGCTCAAGCCGCCCAACTGGCTTTAAAAGCAAACGTGCGCCGCTTGTATTTGACGCACATTTCACGGCGGTATCGAGACCGCGATATTGCCGCCGAAGCGCGGGCAATTTTCCCCGACACGGTGGTTGTTCGAGACTTTGACCACGTGCAGGTAAAACGGGCAGCGGGCAACGAATAGCCACCGCGTGATGCCCGGCTACCCCAGCAATTCCGCAGCGATGGACGCATACCCTGCCGCCGCCGAAAAACAATCTCGCAGCGAAACTTGGTCGGCGGTGGTGTGCGCCAGCCGCTCGTTGCCGGGCGCAAATCCCACCGTCGGCACACCGGCATAACCCATCGTATATACGCCCGCCGTCGAAAAACGCCAATGCCCCAATTTGGGTTTGTGCCCCAGCGCCGGCTGTACGGCTTTTTGCACCCGCCGCACCAGCGGGTCTCGTTCATCCATAATCCACGCCGGGTACGATTTTCGTTCTTCATAAAATTTGCCGGTATAACTGGCGGCGTGAAAGTTCGCCACGCGAATGTCGCCTTCTACCGCTTCTTTTGCCAGCACGCTTTGAATTTCCGCCAGCGCGTGCGCCTCGGTTTCGCCCATCGTCAAACGCCGGTCAATGATAAAGTTACAGCGGTCGGGAATGACATTTTTGGTGCGCTCAATATTTTCGATGTGGGTTACCGCCAGCGAACCCGCACCCAAAAACGGGTCATCCATCAGCATCGAGCGCATCAGTTCCAGCGAAAAAATAATTTTCGCCGCGCCGTAAATGGCATTTACCCCCCATTCCGGCGTTGAAGCATGACACGCTTTGCCCTGCACCGTTACTTCAATTTCCAACCGCCCCCGATGCCCGATATACACATCCAAATTGGTTGATGCGCCGAGTATTACCCATTGGGGCAATACCGGCAACCGGTCGAAAACAAAATGCGCCGCGGAACCTTCTGCCAGTTCGCCGTTAACGGCTGCCACCACCAATAATGTGCCGTTAAACTTTTGCCGAGCGGCTTTAAATTGCCGCGCGCCGTATATCATGCTCGCCAGCGCAGATTTGGGGTTTGCCGCGCCGCGACCGTACAGCACGCCGTTTTCAATGCTGCCGCCGAAGGGGTCTCGCTGCCACGCCGAAATATCGCCGATGCCGACGGTGTCCATTTGCCCCCAAAAGAGCAGAAAGGGCGGCTCTCCGCTGCCGATTTGTCCGATGACATTCCCCATTTCATCCACAGAAACGGCATCGAAACCGGCGTGTTCCATTTCTGCCACCACCAACTGCGCCACCGCCCCTTCCATGCCGGTAAAACTGGCAGTTTGCACCAATTTTTGCAAAAATCGTGTCAAATCGGTTTCATCGTGTGCAGATAGTTTGACCATGGTGTCTCCGTTAATATGCGCCGCGCGCCATCAGCACGTGCGGCAGGGTTTGCAGCGCAATCTTCAAATCAAGCGCCAGCGACCAATTTTCAATATAGTAAATGTCCAGCAGTGTCATTTCGTCGAAGGTTAATTCGCTGCGCCCGCTAACCGCCCACAAGCCGGTAATGCCGGGCACAACTTCCAATCGGCGTTTGTGCCATTCTCGATACTGCGCCACTTCCGCCGGTACGTTGGGGCGGGGACCCACCAAACTCATATCGCCGCGTAAAACGTTGTACAATTGCGGTAATTCATCCAAACTGAGTTTGCGGATGAAACGCCCCACCCGCGTGCGGCGAGGGTCTTCTTTCATTTTGAAAAGGGGACCGTCCGCCTCGTTGAATGCTTCCAATTCCGCTTTTCGCGCTTCGGCATCTTGCACCATTGACCGAAATTTGTAAATTTGAAAACGTTTGCCGTATTTACCCACCCGTTCCTGCGAAAAAATTACGGGACCATCGCTTTCCATTTTGATAGCCAGCGCAATCAACCCCATCAGTGGCGTGAGCAGTATCAACCCCAGTGCCGCCACCAGCACATCAATACCCCGTTTTACCAGCAAACCCGCCCCGCTGATGGAACGCGGCTTTAACCCGATGAGCGGAATGCCCATCATCTGGGTAACATCCATATGGCTCAGGGTCATCTGAAAAATATCGGGGACGATGCGCGCCCGAATGTTGGCGCGCTCGCTGATGTTGGTGATGCTCATAATTTTGCGGTGATATTGCCACGGCAGGGTGATGATAACTTCATCCACCTGCTCCGCTTCCAGCAATTTCGGCAAATTATCGGTGCTGCCCAACGCCCGAAAACGCCCGATATTGGTGGTACTTTTGGTAACATCGTCATCCACAAACCCGACAATCTCATAGCCCAGTTGCGGATTTGCCACCACCGTGCGCATAATGGTGCGGGCAATTTCGCCCGCGCCAACGATGAGCAATCGCGCCACCCCAAAACCGCGTTTGCGCCAGTGGCTCAACACGGCAATTTTCAGCGCGTGAGCGCCACCCACCAGCACCAGCACAAAAATACCGGCGTACAGAAAAATAGCACGCGAATAAAAAGTGGGACGGTACACAAAAACCAGCACAATCACCAGCACGATACCGGTGGTTGTGCCATCGAAAATGGTGGTCAATTCATCCATTACCGACAGCCGCCGTTTGTTGCGGTACAGGTCTTTTTGCCAATAGGCAAACAGCAGCAACACGGTCAGCAATCCGACAAAAGGCAAAAACGCCGAATACGGCACGTTGTTTGCCGGGTCAACCGCGCGCAGAAATTGCAGGTTATAGCGCACGTGGTATGCCAGCCCGAATGCCACATTGATGAGCGCGGCATCCACCAGCAGCCAAAACCACGGCAAAAACCACAATTTCCGTATAAAATTTGGACGTGCTTTTGCAGTTTTGGGTTCCAAAATTTTCATTAGACCTCTTGCATAAGTCTGTCATTCCGGAATTTTCCGCAGGGAAATATCCGGAATCCGGAAGAAAACGTATGGATTCCCGCTTTCGCGGGAATGACATTGGTATAATTTTGCAAAAATACACCTGTTCCGGTCAAGAAATTATTTTCCAAAGTTACTTTTGCAAGAGGTCTACTGACTTTTGTTCCGTTATTGCGAGAAATTGGAAATGCACGCTTTAGGTTATTTGAAATTAACTCGTTGAGTATCAATCCGCGCGGATATGGTAATTGAACCTAATCGAATTATAACATACTGTTATCGCAACTGCCTAATTTTCAAGCAACCCTGCAACCGATTTGGTGTTCTTTTTATATAAACCTATTGTATCCACCCGAATATTATACCCTCGAAACGCTATACCGGGGTCAATCGTGTTATGACAAATGTCATTATCATTTAGTGATATATGATACTGTAATTTTCCTTTAAAAAGGTGTATTCTTATTTAAGTCAAAACTTTTATAAACTCAAAGGGAGGTAGTGTATGGATCTCGCAGTTGCATTGGCTCGTTGGCAGTTTGCAGTAACAACCGTGTACCATTTTTTCTTTGTCCCGATTACTTTGGGGCTCTCGGTGTTGCTGGCGATTATGCAAACCGCATATTACCGCACCAACAACGAGATGTACAAACAGATGGTAAAATTTTGGGGAAAATTATTCCTCATCAACTTTGCCATCGGGGTTGCCACCGGCATTGTGCAGGAATTTCAATTCGGGATGAATTGGTCGGAATATTCCCGTATGGTCGGTGACATTTTCGGCGCGCCACTGGCAATCGAAGCCTTGTTGGCGTTTTTTATGGAATCTACCTTTTTGGGTGTTTGGGTCTTTGGCTGGGAGAAACTTCCCAAAGGCGTTCATCTGGCATCTATCTGGCTGGTAGCCATCGGCTCGAACCTTTCTGCGCTGTGGATTCTAATCGCAAACTCATTTATGCAGCAACCGGTCGGATATGTGCTTCGCAACGGGCGTGCAGAAATGACCGATTTCTGGGCACTGGTTTTTAATCCTCACATTTTTGAGCAGTGGCCCCACGTCTTCACTGCCTCGGTAACGATGGCAGGTTTTTTGGTAATGGGCGTTAGCGCTTATCATCTGCGCCGCAAAGGGAAGTTCCACGAATTATTCAAAACATCCTTTAAATTTGCCGCCATTTATGCTGTCATCGGTGCGATACTGGTTGTAGTAAACGGGCACGGACAAGCGCAGCATATGGTAAAAGTGCAGCCGATGAAGATGGCAGCCGCCGAAGCCCTGTGGGAAACCGAAGGTCCCGCGGGAGAATCGCTTTTTGCCATTGTTGACCGCGCCAACCGCCGTAATTTTATGGACATCAAAATTCCGGGCGTGTTAAGTTTCTTGGCACACAATAACTTTACCGACCCGGTACAGGGCATCAACGACATTCAAGCGGAATACGAACAAAAATACGGACCCGGCGATTACATTCCGCCCGTTACGCTGAGTTACTGGCTGTTCCGAATAATGGTCGGGCTTGGCGCACTGATGCTTTTGATAGCATTATTTGCCCTGTATTTAACTGTCAACGACAAAGTTGATAATTACGATTGGTTCCTGCGTCTACTCATACCGAGCATCTTTTTACCCACCATCGCCATATCCGTTGGCTGGATTTTCACCGAGGTCGCCCGCCAGCCGTGGGTGGTATTCGGCGTGATGAAAGTAAGCGACGGCGTGTCGCTGGCAGTATCGCCTGCAGAACTGTGGATTTCGTTGATTGGCTACATTCTCATCTACGGCGTACTCATCGTCGCCGATTGGCAATTGATGGTCAAATACGCCAAAAAAGGCGTCGAAGAAGAAAGCGGCTCGCAACAAACCGCACCGGCTCACGCTTAATCGCACCGGCAAAAGTTACTCGGTAATCCATAGTTTTTAAGGGAGATTATGCAATGGCATTTGATTTAAATACCCTCTGGTTTGTTCTGATTGGTGTCTTGTTCACCGGGTATTTCATACTCGAAGGATTTGACTTTGGTGTTGGTATTTTGTTGCCGTTTGTCGCCAAAGAAGATGAAGACCGTCGTATGGTCATCAATTCAATCGGACCGTTTTGGGACGGCAACGAAGTTTGGATTTTAACGGGCGGCGGCGCAATTTTTGCCGCATTCCCCAACTGGTACGCCACAATGTTCAGCGGATTTTATCTGGCTCTGTTCCTGATGCTCTTCGGGTTGATTATCCGCGCCGTGGCATTTGAATATCGCAGTAAAAGTTTAGAACCCTCTTGGCGAAAAACGTGGGACTGGGTCATCTTTACCGGCAGTTTCATTCCCGCACTGTTATGGGGGGTCGCGCTGGCAAATATTTTGCGCGGCGTTCCCATTGATGAAACGATGACCTACACCGGCGGCTTTTTCAACCTGCTGAACCCGTATGCGTTGCTGGGCGGGTTAGCCAGTTTAACCGTATTCACCACTCACGGCGGTATCTTTTTGGCGTTGAAGACCAGCGGCACTGTCCGCGACAACGCTATCGCCGCCATTAAAAAAGTGGGACCGGTTGCTACTGTGATGGTACTGCTTTTTGCAATCGGCGGCTACCTTTTCACCGACGCCTTCGCCAGCCTCGGTGTCAACCCCGGCGCCATCCCCATTTTGGCGCTTTTGTCCCTGCTCTCGGTGGGGTGGCTCATTAAAAACGACCGTTTCGGCTGGGGCTTTGTCATGAGCGCCCTCACCATTTTGCTGTCAACCGTTGCCATTTTTATGGCACTATACCCCAACGTGATGGTTTCCAGCCTGAACCCCGAATGGAACCTAACTATTTACAATGCTTCTTCGAGCCAATACACCCTCACCGTAATGAGTTGGGTCGCCTTGATTTTTGTGCCCATTGTGCTCATCTATCAAGGATGGACATATTACGTTTTCCGCGAACGGTTGACCAAAGAAACCGAATTGGAATATTAACCCTACCCCCAACATCCAAAGGGGAGCGACCCGATGGTCGCCCCCCTTTTTTGTTTGAACACTTCGATACCCCTAACGACTGCTCCGGGTGAAAACCGCGTAACACCTGTCGAACCGTTTGCCCAAAGCCCGACACACAGGTAAAATGCCGCTTACCTTTTCAACGGGGCATTTTATGTTCAACAAACGATTGTTTCAACAAGCCCGCACCGCCCGCACCGATTTATCGCTTGCCATTTTGAGCAACTTTTTGGTGGGCGCGGTGACGGTCGCCCAAGCCTACTTTCTCAGCCAAACCATCGCCCGCGTTTTTTTGCAGAACCAAACGCTGGCAGACGTCACTGCGCTACTGGCGTGGCTGCTGGCATTGAGTTTGCTCCGCGCCGCACTAGTGTGGGGCGGACAAATTTTCGCCCAGCGAACCGCCGGGCACGTGAAAAACACCCTCCGCGACCGACTGGTAGCGCACGTAATGGCGCTGGGTCCCCGTTTTACCGGCGACGAACGCAGC
>CAYPNZ010000093.1:0-8561 GCA_964411845.1 uncultured Anaerolineaceae bacterium | reverse complement strand
CATTTGGATGTCGGCAGCCATACCAACGCCGGCTGCGGAAAGACAGTTGCCCCGCGCGGCACATCATTTTCATCCAGCAGATACAACCGCAAAAAATAATCTGCCGCAGGTTGCTGCAGCACCCGAAAATAAAGCGTCACCTGCGGTTCGGCTTCGCGGTTGGTATGCGTTTCCACCCCCACCAGCGACAGTTCATCCCCAAACCGCGCCATTTCCGGCGCAGACTGCCGGCGCGGTTCATCCGCATACAGAAAATCGTAAAATGCCGGCGGCAAATCGCGCGCCGCGCCGCGCCGCAACAGCAAATAGCCATCATCTGCCGCCGCAATTCCCAACGATTCATCGAGCACCAATGCCCCCAGCATTTTCGCTTGCGCATTATCCCGATTCACAAATTTGGGATGCGCCACATCCAGCCAGAAAAAATCGGCATCGGCGGGGAAATCGCCCTGCCAAATGGAAACTTGCCGCCGTTGGCTGATGTGCGGTTCCAATTCAGCCTGCGCCACCACCGCCGCATCGGGCGGAATTTCGGCGGCGAGCGCATCGCCCGCGCGCTGGTGCGCCGTTACCTGCGGCAGATGAAACGGCTTCGCCAGCGGGGAATATCCGCGCAAATAATGGTAACCGAATAACATAACAATTAAAAAGGCAAAAGGTAAAAGGTAAAATGAATTTTGCCTTTTTAATTTTACATTTTGCATTCGTTTCAGTCCGTCTGCCGCTGCCAGCGAAACAAACGGCAGCATCGGCGCGGCATAATGCCACGATTCCAACTGCTGTTGCAGCGGGTTATTGCTGAGCAGGGTTATTGCCAGCGACGGCGCAGCCATAGCAAACACCGGCAGTCCCGCCACATTTAAAAACGCAAACGGCACGGTGAGCATCGCCAAGGCGCGCAAACTTTCCGGGCGGACGAGCAAGCGCCATACCGTTAACGGCTGGGTGACGGGTGACAGGGCAATTTCCAGCGGGGAATTTCCCAACGCGGGGAAAAACCCCACATACGCCGATTGTCCCCCGCCGGTGCGAAACGCGGGAATCACAACCCCGAATGCCACTGCCGCCCACGCCAACCCCAGCGCGGCAATGCCGCCGCCCAGCGTCCATTTTCGGCGGATGAGTATCAGATACACCCCCACCATAAACACATGCAGCGAAATATCTTCTTTGGTGGACATGGCGAGGGCAAGAAAAACAATAGCCCACACAATATTTCGCGTATGGTGATTGGTAATTTGAGATTGAAGACCGGCAATCGGCGATTGGTTTTGCAACCCGACAGCGCTATCCAAAAAATAGAGTGCCCACAGCATAAAAACCGGCGCGAGCGACACGGCATGAAAATCAAACATGTTCACCGATTCGGTGGCGGGCAGCAGCAGATACCCCAGCGCAATTGCCAGCGCCGCCCATTCGTTGCGCAGCCATCGCCGCGAAATGAGAAACAACGGCAGTGCCGCCAGCCCCAGCGCCACCGTCTGCACCCAAATCAGCGTCAGCGGGGTGGCAAACAGCCAATAGAGGGGTATCAGCAAAAATAAAATCGGTTCAACGTGCAGCCCCATCCGATTCAGGCTGATTTGCGGCACGGTGGTCAGCGCCAGCCCGCGCCCGTGTGCCGCATTCCACATGGCTTGGTCGTAATTGCCCAAATCGAGCGCCCCCGATTCGTATGCCAAATGGCGTGTGGTCGCCAGCCAGCCGAAAACGGCAATATACAGCGCCATGGCAACTATCAACAGATATGTGCTGCGCGATGCGTGCTGCGTGAGGCGTGCTGCGTGAGATTTGTGATTGGTTACCGGAGATTCGTCACTTGTCATTTGCTACTCGTCATTCGCTACTCGTCACTCGCTACTCGTCATTCGCTACTCGTCATTCGCTACTCGTCACTCGCTACTCGTCACTCGCTATTTGTAACCGATTGTCGGATACGGGCAGCCCGCCGCCATCCACGGTCAACCGTTTTCCCGACAGTGAATTGTACAACCCCACCCACACGGTATATTTTGCCGCATCCAGCGGGATACGATAGTGGTCGGCAATAATTTCGCCCGCAACCCATGTCAGGGTGGGGCGCGCGCCCGCCGCGGGCAGACTGTCACGCTGCGCAATGATATTTCCGGCGGCATCGGTAATATGCACAAACACCTTCAAATCGTCATCCGGCGAACGGTCAGCACGCCAGTAAAGCGTCAAATCCAACCCGTCATCATTTTTGGCGATGGTATATCCCGCCAAACCGATAGCGTCGCCGAAACGGGCGGCGGTGGGCACGGCAGTGGCAGGCAGGTCGAAAGTGTGCGTTTGTGCTTGCACCGAAAGACTGCCCAACGTGGCGGTTGCCGCGCCGTTGACCGTTGCCACCAGCGAATATTCGCCGGGCGGGGTGTCGGCGGGGATGCGAATGGATGCTGTCTGCCCCATAATTTCGCCGCGCCGCCAGCGGTCGGCGGGGAAACTTTCCGTGCCGAGGGGCAGCGTTGCCAGCGGAATATCGCCGCCGTTGGCAGCCCGTGCCATCAGCGAAACCATCGTACCGGCGGGCAGCGGGTTTTCCGCTTGCCAATATAGTTTAAACGTGGTGCGATAGCCGGGCAACGTTTCAAAATTGCGGAAAGTCGTGCCCAGCAGCGTTAATCCGGCTGCCAGCCGCGTCGGCTGACCGCCAACCGGTTGCCGGCGGTCGGTGCGCCACCGTGTCAGCGGTTTTTCCGGCGGGGTGATGGTCACTTGCCCGACACGCTGCACCTGCCCGAAGACTTCGCCGCCGGTGAAATTGTACATCTGCACATCGAACGTATAATTGCCGGGCGGTGTTGCCGGGTCAAACGACAGCAAATATTCATCGCGGATGGTATCGCCGGGCTGCCATTTTTCGGTACGCACCAAGCCGCCAATCGGCAGACGGTCAACCTGCCCCCAAATTTCGCCCGCCGCATCCACCAGTCGCAGCGACACATTCAAATCGGCAGGCAGGTTATCCAGCGGCTGCCAATACAAGGTCACCGGAATTTTGTTGCCGGTCGGCGGGGCGATATTCATCCCCCGCAAAACGATAGACTCGTTCAGCGGCACGCCCAACGGGTGCGAAATATCGGTCGGCACATGTTGCCCGATGATGGGACCCGGGTAAATCCACGCATAATCCATCCCCCCCAATCGGATGATTTTTTCCGGTTGGCGGTCGGCAAAATAAGCCAACAATTCTTCCGACGGAAATCGGCGTTGAATTTGGTTGAGGTAAAAAACCGTGTAATCGGCGGTATATGCCGGTTTGTTGTCGGCAAGGTCAACCGTATGCCCGCGGAAATACGGCGCAAATTGCCAACTGTACCACGCCGCCACCGTCAGAGCAGTGGTATTCGGTTTTTGGTTCAGGTATGCCGCCGCGCGGTCAAGCCCTTCACCCCAACCGAGCACCACAAATTTCGGGGCGGTTCTGCCGCCGCCAAGCAACGGGTTGGTATAATCGAAAAAATACGGGCTGAACAGCAGCACCTGCGCTATTTGGATGAATATTGCCGCCGTCAGCAATATGTCGCCCCGACGGGCACGCAGTTTTGCCGCCAGCCACGCCAACCCCAGCACCGCCAACACATCCAGCGCGGGGAAAATCGGCAGGGTATAGCGCACCAATCGTCGCGCCGGTACGGATACCGCCACCAAAAATATCAGCACAAATGCCGCCAATGCCAGCGCAAACGATGCGGCGGACGAAAAACGTTTTTCTCGCCGCAAAACCGCCATCCCTCCGAAAATCAAACCGATGGTGGTGAGCGGCATTAGTAGAAAAGGGACGGCTACAGTGTAATACCACGGGCTGCGGTCGGTAACCAGTACCCCCCAAAACAAGCCGCTGGACGGATGCGGGGCGTTGAGCGCTCCCAGCGCATTCCGCAAAATCCACGTGACGGCAAAAAACGGTTTTGCCCACATCGAGGGCCAGAAAAGTACAAATGCCACAAACAATGTTGCACCCCACACCACCAGCGCCAGTGCCCAGCGTTTCAGTGCCGCCGTGCGGTCAGTCTGTTGCCACACAAACAACCCGCCGCCAACCGCCAAAATCGGGGCGAGGATGAATGCCGGGGTTTTGCTGAGCGCCGCCAAACCACCCAAAATGCCGGAAACAAGCAAATATCGCCACCGTCCATTTTTTAGATACACCAAAAACGCCAAAAAAGCGGCAAACATAAAATATGTCAACGGCGCATCCACATGGATGACACGCGAGTTGGCAAGAAAGAACGGGTCGAATGCAACCAGCAGGATTGCCCAAAATGCCGTTTTTTCCGGCAGCAATCGGCGCAGCAGAAAAAATATCAGCGTGATGGCAAATGCGGCGGCAAACACCATCGGCAAGCGCACGGCAACGATGAAATCGAGCGGGCGCTGAACAACGGTTGCCAGCATCGCTTCAATGCCCGTTTGAGCCGGCATTCGCGTTACCAGTGGCAAAAATGTATGGTGACTGAAAGTGGCAGCGGGCAGTGTCGGTACCGCTACCGGCGATACCGGCGCGTGGCGCAGTGTCGTGGTCAATCCATATTTTACCCACAGCCCCAACGCCCCCAGCGCCATCGTCGGCACACCGGGATACCCCAGCACCAGCATACCGCCCCAATCGTGATGCAAAACCGCTTGCAAAAACGCCGCCGCAAATTGCAGTTGGTCGTCTTCGTCTGCGGTGAGAAAAACGTTCAACCCAACCAATCGCGGCAGCAATGCCAGCAAAAATACCAACACCGGCAACAGCCACGGTTGTGCTGCCGTCCACTGCTGCCATCGCGCTATTCGGTTGCCGATTTTCTCCGCACGTGCCATAAAAATCATTCCACCGTCATGGTCGTTACCACAATATAATTTTGGGGATTGCCCTGCACCGGCAATCGTGCCATGGTGTGCAAATCATACATACCGGTGATGACGGTGTATTTCCCGGCAGGCAGATTTTCCGGCAGGGGAATTTCCCGCCGGTCGGCAATTAACTCGCCGGATTGCCAACGGGTGGTGGGATAAACACCGTAAACCGGTTGACCGTCTCGCTGAGCAACCACCGTGCCGTTTGCATCCAATATTTGCACAAAAACCGTATATGCCACCGTTACCGGTTGGGTTGCTTGCCAGAAAAGGGTCAGCGGTAAATTTTCTCCCGCCGACACGGTGGCAGTATCCACCGAGAAACCGCGAAAGTGAATACTGTCACCCATTGCAATATCCGTTTCATGGGGGATGGGCGCATCGGGTGACGGCTTTCGCCCGAAATACATTTGGTGCGATGCATCCCATACGCGGTGGACGTAAAAATTTTCGTTCGCCCAATTCAGGTATTCCGGTAATTTTACCATCCGTCCCACCCAGGCAATTACGGCTTGTACCTGATATTGGTCGGAAATTGCAATCAACCGCGCCGATGTTTGGTACCCCGACCGGATGGCTACAAATGCTATATCGCCCATCGGCGGCGGGGTGCGACGGTCGGCTAATAACGCCAACATTTGGCTGTCTGCCACCACAAAATCAGTGGGGCGGGTGACGGTTTGCAATAGGCGTATGGCTTCATCTTCACGTCCGCCACTATCTATCTTGTTAAGTGTTTTTTGGGCAAGTTGAACCGTAGTCGGTATATTCAAAAGGGGAAAAATCAATACCGTTACCCATGCCCACCGTTTGAGCGACCGGGCATTTTCGCGCCAGTATTGAACCCCCACCCCGACACATTCCGCATTCAGTAATACCAATGGCGGTAACACCGAGATGGAATGTTGCCCAAATAAAGGGGTATGCCACAATAAAATAACAAACGCGCCCAAAAACCATAATGTCCAAGCCCACCCACGTACTGTTCTGGCAGAAACGGCGAACCCCATTGCTGCCAATACCCACACCCCCCAAATCGGGCGAAACCATTCAATCAGGTACGCCAAATTAAGCGACATATTTAAACCCAACGTCGCTCGTAAATCCGCTCGAAATTGAATTGCTTGCGCAAAAAACGCATCCCACGGATACCAAACAACAATTAATACCGTGGTCAATACCACGGCTACACCAAAAACCGCCCCGTCGGTAATGATACGCCGCCAATTTTTACTGCGGAAAATAATAAAGATGCCGATGGGCAATACCGCCGCCGGGTAAAGTGCTTTCATCATCCCACTGACAGCCAGTAAAATTCCGGCAACGACCAACCACTTTCTGCCGCCATGGGTAAAATACCAAAATGCCACCGCAACCGCCGACACCGCGAAAAAAGTTGCCGGCATTTCTGCCATCACCTCTCTGGAAAGGCGAAAGAACTGGGGGGTAAAAACCAGTATGCCCAACGACAAAAACGAGCCTGTCCATCCGGCTATTCGGTGCGACAGCCAACTCATCACCCCAACAGTGCCAACAAACGTCAGCATAATGGTCAAGCGGGCAACAACTACCCCAAAACCAAATATTCGGGAAACTGCCGCCAGCATTTCGATGAACAACGGCGCGGAAACCGAGTAGGTTTGAGCATACAGCGGGTAACCTTCCGCCACTAATCGCGCCCACATCAAATATGCGCCTTCATCGTTATTGGAACCCATAGCATCAATGTGAACAAGGCGTACGGCAACAGCCACGCCTAAAATAACCAGCCACAGCAGGGTTAATATAACGGTACGCCAAGAAAACCAGCGGCTCATCGGGCAATGACCTCTATATGGTTATCGGTTATCACGGCATTGTTTGCCGCCGGCAGAGAAACTGTCTGCACCGTCAATCGTGTCATCGTTTCCGGGCGATATACCCCCAGAATAAGTTGGTACTGACCCGGAGAAACATCATTCGGTAGGGGAACAAACACCGAGTCGCTGATGATTGTGTTCGGTTGCCAAGTTGATACGGGTGCCAAATTTAACAAAGGTGGACGGTCCATTTGCGCCACAACCTGCCCCGCCGAATTGAGCATTTGCACAAATACCGTAACATTATACGGCATGGGGGCAATTGCCCGCCAGTGTAAAGTTACCCTCAACCACCCGCCGGGGCGAATGGCAGTTGGGGCGGTTGTCACTTGCTCAAGCGCCAAACTATCGGCAAAAATTGCCAACGGCACGGTTGCTGTTACCGACGAGTATTTTCGTCCCAGAAATAATCGGTGGATGCCATCTTGAGTCCAATCCACCACAAAATTTTCGCGCAACCAAGCGGCATACGGCGGCGGGAAACGGGTAGAAAGCCACACCGCCGGCACCGCAAAATTATCGGTTAAAGCGATTAACTCCGGCACGGAAACCGCCTGCGATTTCAAACGGGAGATGGAGGTGTCAGCCAACCAGGGCGGCACACGACGACCGGCGCGGTATACAATCATCGGGTCATCGGCGATGACCGGTGTATCGGGAGCGGTAGCGACTTGTATCAATTTGATGGCTTCGGCAGGTGGATTATCCGGCAGGGTGATAGTGAACTGCGGCGGCTGCCATCCCCATAAAAATATCCCCGCCAACGAAACGATAACTGCTCCGCCGCCGACTGTCGCCATTTTTGGGGTGCGGCGCGGCGAAAACAGCACACTTGTCCCCTGTGCCGCCAGCAACGCCAGCGGCGGCAACAGTGAAATGAGTCCGTGCACGTGAAGCGGCGCTTGCACTGCCAACATGGCTATTTGCAAGCCCAGCAACAGCCACGGTATGCCCGTTATCCATCGCCGCTGTCCAACAAACGGCGGTATGGCTGCAACAGCAAGCGGAAAAACAAACCAACTGCTTTTCAAAAACTGCCAGATAAGCGATAAATTGTGCGCGATACCGTGTTCCTGATAAACCGCGCGGACGGCAAAACGGTATTGAAACGTTTGGCGGAACATTTCCACAGGGTTAATCCACACGGATACCAGCAAAAGGGGCACGATTGCTCCTGCCGCTGCCCAGGCAAATGCAGCAAACATTTTTTGCCATTTTTTGGCGGGAAAATGGGGCGTGGCAAGCAGCACCACCAACGCCGCTCCCCATGCCGGAAAAAGAAATTTGGTCAGCAGGCTGATGGAAAACAAACCGCCCGCCGCCCCTGCCAGCCATCCACGCGGGCGACGATGGTAACGAATTGCCGCCACAATTGCCCACACCGCAAACGCCATCGCCGGCGTATCGCGCAAAACCAGCATTGATTCGCGGGCAAAGGGCGGCATGGTTGCCAATATGGCTAATGCCAGTAGTCCGCCCCACCCGCCGATAGTTTCTTTGCCCCAACAGCCCGTTGCCGCCAGCGCAAGTGCGGCAAAACCGAGCATCAAGCCGCGCCCCGTGGCAATGGCATCGCCCCACAGGTTAAACGCCCCAACCAATGACGCAACAAAAACCGGTCCGGCATCGGAAAACACGGCGGTGTACAGCGGATTGCCATCGTGCACTAGCCGGGCGGTCATCAAAAACAAGCCCTCATCGAACTCGTTACCGTAGGCGGCTAGCAAAGGTATCCGCACCCATACAAAGGCAGCAATTACCAATATTGCTGCAAACCACCACAGCCACGCCAAGTAAGGGGTATTCTTTTCAGGTGTGGTTGTTGTTTTCATAAAA
>CAYPNZ010000092.1:0-8613 GCA_964411845.1 uncultured Anaerolineaceae bacterium | reverse complement strand
TTAAGCCTTGAATTTTAATTCGAGGCTCAAAACCGATAGGTTCGTAAGCCGATGGCGAAATTTTCCCAAACCTGCCCCCAAATTGAATCACACCCAATTCAGGGGGGACAGTACAGGTTGTGCATTTTTTGTAGAGACAGGTCACTGACCTATCCCTACTATACTCAACCGCGTCATAAAATAACACAACTTTTCGCCGATATGCGATTCGGTTTTTGTAGGGGCAACCCTTGTGGTTGCCCGGCACCGGTCTGAATTTGGGCGACCACAAGGATCGCCCGCACTAAACGATAGTTTTTGACGCCCCTTAAATTTCCGAAGACCCAATATTTTAAGAATCTGCGCGAATCCCTGCAATCCGTGTTAATCCGCGTTCTATTTCCTATCCACCTGAACAGTCGCCTTTTTTCTCAGCAATGGAGATTGCTTCGGCGCAAAAAACGCGCCTCGCAACGACAAATTGTCACTCGTTGTTCATCACTCGTCGTTTTAAAAAAACTGCCACCCGCCGCACCGGAAAAAATAATGATAATATGGTGCGGCGGTGACAGTGTCGAAAAATAAACCTACCCGTTAAATTTGAATATTCACCCCCGACACTTTCGGTTCATCCGGCAATTTATTGTCTGCCGTGTCGGGGTCTGTTTTTTGTTGCGCCAATTCCGCGCGGGCTTTCATTTCCTGCCGACGGGCTTGCGCCGCCACGCGGTAATCTTGCCCCGACGGGTCTTTCGGCGCGAGGGCGGCACGTTCCACCACCTGCATTTTTTTCAGCGTGGCTTCGGGGTCGTCGGGAATTTCGCCGGTATCAATTTGCACTTCCCCGCCGACGGCATACCGCTGTCCGTCCGGTCCGATTTTGTAGGTGTATGTCGGACCGCCGCGCACATATTGCCCGCCGGCAATCAAATGCGCCAATTCGTGCTGACGAACCTCGCGGTCGCGCTTTTTCAGGGCTTCCACCTCTTTTTGGGCATCGTCCGACAGTTCCCCCGGCTTGCGGGCAGATGATGCCTCGGCGGGAGGCGGCATATAACGCATCATATCGGGTTGGTCGTGTGCGCCCACCGGCGCGATGCTCGTATCGCCCATCGTTAACGTTCCCTGTTGTTATCATTATCGGCAGGGCTTTAAAAAACTTTAGCCGTAAAAACAGATTATCGGCAATTTGCCCCCGAGCCTCATTTGCAAACCCGCCGCATTTCAAGCATAATTCAGGCGTTTGCATCGCCTGAAATTATTACCGGAGTCGCTATGGAAATTTTGTTAAACAGTCTCATCATTGTGGTATCGGTTATTGCGTTATGGAAGGGCGCGGATTGGCTGGTAGAAGCCGCCTCGCGCATCGGTAAAAGTTTCGGGCTGTCTGATTTGGTCATCGGGCTGACCATTGTGGCGCTGGGCACATCCGCGCCGGAATTTGCGGTGACCATCGCCGCCGCGCTGGCGGGTCGCAGCGATATTTCCATCGGGAATGTGGTGGGTTCCAATATTTTCAATTTGGGGTTTGTGCTGGGCGGGGTTGCCGCCATTCACCCCATCGTCACCACCCGCAAACTGGTATACCGAGACGGCATCATTTTAATCGGCATTACCATTTTGTTGCGCTTTTTTGTGCAAGATTTGCGAATGACCGCCGCCGAAGGCACAGTGCTGGTGCTGGCGCTGCTGGCATACATCGGCTTTTTGCTGTGGCAGCGAGAAGAACGCAACGTGGAAGAATTGGCTGACGGCGCGGTAACGTGGCGCGATTGGGTGCGTCTTTTTGCCGGGCTGGCGCTGGTGGTGGGCGGCGGACATTATTTGGTGGAAGGGGCATCGGCAATTGCCCGCATCTTCGGAATGTCCGAATGGGTCATCGGCGTGACCATTGTGGCAGCGGGCACGTCTACCCCGGAACTGGCAACCTCGCTGACCGCCGTCATCAAGGGCAAACACGGCATTTCCATCGGCAATCTCATCGGCAGCGACATTTTCAACCTGCTGGGTGTGTTGGGGGTTGCCACCCTGCTGAACCCGCATATGACGGTGGATGCCGGCGCGCGGATGAGTTTGAATATTTTAATTATTATGGTCACAGTGGTGGTCATCGGTATGCGCACCGGGTGGAAGATTTCTCGACCGGAGGGCATTGCGCTGGTCGTCATCAATTTGGTGCGCTGGATTGCCAATTTCAGCAAATAACGGCTTGCTTTTTTCCGGCTGATTGGCTATGCTATCTGACGTTATGGCAATACGGGTAAACGACCGGCAACTGAAAACAAAACTCGCGGACGAGTATTTTTCCAGCGGTGATTATGACCGCGCGCTGAACTTTATTCATCGCTTTCGCGGGGCGGCGCGACGACAATTCAAAGCGAAGGAGTTTACCGCCCATTACCGGCTCGGGGTGGCAGCGTGTGCGGCAAACAATTTTTCGCAGGCGCACAAACACTTCTCTGCCGCAATACCGTTGGCGGAAAATCTATCCGACCTGAAAATATGCGAAGCGCGGCTGGCAACCCTCAAACGGCTTATTTTGACCCCCGCCCCGCCGTTACCGGTATCCATTCGCGGGCGAAAACACAATCACCCCGATTGCGAAGGGAAATCGTTTTACGATTGCGCATCCGGCGAAGCCATCCGCGCCATTTTCCCCGCCGAAACCCTGAACCGCGATTCGTTGCAGCCGGAAATTGACACCACCTTCGCCGTGGGGGCATATAAAAGTTGGTGGCACACAAAAAGTTACAACCCGTACAGCCAAGCCGTCAAACTGGCGCAGCGTCCGCAAAGCCACATTTTGCTGGAACCGTTGGGTATTTTGCTGGCAGAATTTGTCAGCGGCGGCGAAGCGGCAATTGTGCGCCAACAAGCCGATTTCATCATCCCCATCCCCGCCGAAACCGCCGACCCGGACAGTTGGCGATACCGCGCGCTGGCAACCATCGGCGAGGTGATGGCGCGGCGGTTCGGGCTGCCGCTGTTCCGGGTGATGAAAGCCGCACCCGCCTCAAGCCACCCGCCGCGCACGCGCCACAGCCATCGCCCGCCGGCGCCGCCGTTCACCCTTACCGACCCGGAATTGGTTGCCGGACGGCACATATTACTGCTGGATGACATTACCACCTATCGTAAAACGGTAAAACAAGCCGCCGCCGTGCTGAAAGCCGCCGGTGCGCGGGCAGTGACCGCCATTATTTTGGCATACGCCGAAGCAAAACACTGACAACAATTTCAAAAGGAGAAACATCGCTATGACCGACAAAAAAGAAATGGTGCAGCGCACCATCACCGCCAAATGGGTGGGTCCCGAATTGGAATACGAAGGCTACGATGCCAAAGGAAATGTTATCAAAATGGGCGGCGGGGCGTTTTCGCCATCGGAATTGCTGCTGATGGGCGTTGCCGGCTGCACCGGTATGGATGTAAAATCCATTTTAACCAAAAAGAAGGTTGATTTTGAAACGATTGAAATTTCGGTGACGGGACATCAACCCACACGATACCCCAAACCGTATAAAATTGTCAACATCCACTTTAAGGTCACCGGCAAAAATGTCCCCGCCGATGCCGTGGAACGCGCCATTTACCTTTCCAGCGAAAAATACTGCATTGCCAGTCAAACTTTGAAAAACCCCACCGAGGTTACCACCAGTTTTGAAATTGTCGAGGCGTGATATTTTCTCGCGCCGTCCGCGCAATTTTCGGCAGTGGTACCCAAGCCATCCCCGAAGCAATCTCCATTCGATGCGGGAAATTGCTTCGCCCCTGTGGCTTCGCCAAATTGTCCTGTACAAATAGTATAATTTTTACACAAACATACGTGAAAATTTTTGCGATTTGATACATCGGGTTATAATAATTAGAGTACGAATGCAACTCTAACATTTAAAATTTGATTTGCCGCATCTATGGTAGTGCCCTTGCAATTTGTTAAGGTTCCTTTACACGCATTTAACACCGACTTAACGTTGTTTTGATATGTGCTTAACATTTTTACCTATACTTATCGAGTATTACTCGCACTACGGGCTGTTTATGTGCAAAAAAACAAGAAATATGAAAGGAGGTGGTGCGTAAAGTAAAACGGTCGTTACAATTGTGTTTTCCCATTGGATGCAAAATTTAACCAGAAGGAGGAAAATATGCCATCCAAAAGAGTATTGCTGTTAATTGTATCTGTGTTTGCCCTGTTGGGACTTGTTTCCGCGTGTAACAGCGGAAGTTCCGCACCCGCTGCCACCGGCGGTGAAGTACAAAAAGTGGTGGAAACCGTTGTGGTAAAAGAAACCGTAATTGTGGAAAAAGCCCCGGAAGAACAAATTCCCGAAGGCGCTACCGTTATTGATTTCTGGCACGCATTCGGCGGCGGACGTAAACTGCTCATCGAACGTATGGTTGCCGACTACAACTATACCCACCCCGGCGTGTATGTCCGAGTGGAAAACAAAGGCTCATACCGCGATACACTGAACGCAGCCATTCTTGCCGCACAGCAGGGCAATGCCCCGCACGTGGTGCAAATTTTTGAAATCGGCTCGCAATTGGCGCTGGATTCCGGCATTTTTATGCCCATCCAAGACGTGGTTAAAGGTCCCGAATTCCAACCGGATGACTACATTCCCGCAGTTGCCAACTACTACAAAATTAACGGGAAATTCAACTCTCTGCCGTGGAACTCTTCAAACCCGATTCTGTATTACAACAAAGATATTTTCCGCGCAGCCGGGTTAGACCCCGAAAAACCGCCACAGACCTTTGAAGAAATGCTGGATGTGTGTAATACCATCGTTTCCAGCGGCGCCGCCAAAAACTGCATTTCCTGGCCCCTGCACGGCTGGTTCTTTGAACAATGGATGGCGAATATGGGCGCCGAATTGGCGAACAACGGCAACGGACGCGATGCTCGTGCCACCGAAGTTTATCTCGATGGCGATGCCGCCAAAACCATTGTAAGCTGGTGGAAAGAAATGTACGACAAAGGTTACTATGCGTACAGTGGCAAGTTGGAAGACTGGGACGGCGCAGATGCCATTTTCGTTTCCGGACAAGCCGCTATGGAAATTACCTCCACCAGTGACGTGGTGAACCGCCAGCGAGACGCCGCCGAAAACGGCTTTGAACTGGGAACCTCGTATCTGCCGTATCCTGCCAGCAGCGAACGCCAAGGCGTTGTCGTCGGCGGCGCCAGCATCTGGCTCACCAAAGACCATCCCGACAACGAACTGCAAGCAGCCAAAGACTTTATGATTTGGTTCACCAACACCGAAAATGCCGTGCGCTGGCACAAAGCCACCGGTTACTTCCCCGTCCGCAAATCAGCCGTGGATGTGCTGGAAGTTGAAAACTGGTTTGAACGCAACCCGGCATACCGCGCCGCATTCGACCAACTGCTGCAAACCAAAGAAACCAAAGCCACACAAGGCGCGCTCATCGGGGCATTCCCCGAAGTCCGCACCATCATCGAGCAAGCCATCGAAAAAGTGCTCGCCGGTGAAGCCACGGTAGATGAAGCGCTCTCTGCCGCCAAGAAAGATGCCGATAAAGCCATTCAAGATTACAACAAATCGGTAGAATAGTTTAGCCGTAAGCCGGTGCATCTGCATCGGCTTACCTTTTAAAAAGCGCGAGAGGGGGCAAACGTGTGCCCTCTCTCGCCGCCAACAACTCATCAAAAGGGGAGCCTATGCAAACCGCGAAATTTAAAGGCAAGTTTCTCCCGTTTTTATTTTTATCGCCAACCCTGTTCATTCTGGTGGTATTTTTATATTACCCCGTCATTCAAACGTTTATTTTGTCAACCTACCGCGTCGCCTTTTTGGGCTTGCGGAAAAAATTTGTCGGGTTGGAAAATTTTGTAGAGTTAGCCCAAGACCCGAATTATTGGCACACCATTTGGGTAACGGTGCTCATTGCCGCGGTGGTGGTGGTCGGCGGGTTGGGTATTTCGCTGGCGATTGCCCTGCTGGCAAACCAAAAAATTCGCGGCGCATCCATTTACCGCGTATTGCTCATCTGGCCCTTTGCCCTGTCACCCGCCGTCGCCGGGGTGATTTTCCTGTTTATGTTTTCACCCAATTACGGCACGGTAAACTATTTGACATCGCTGGTAACCGGCACCGAACTTAACTGGCTGGGAAAACCCAATTTGGCAATTACCCTGATTATTATGGCGAGTATCTGGCGAAATTTGGGTTACAATGTGGTGTTTTACATTGCAGGACTGCAAAACCTCAATACCGAAGTGTTGGAAGCCGCATCCATTGACGGGGCAAATGCCTGGCAGCGGTTCTGGAAAGTAACGTTTGCACTCCTTTCGCCAATGACATTTTTCTTGCTCATTACCAACATCACTTATTCTTTCTTCGATTTGTTCGGGATGATTGACATTGTCACCAAAGGCGGTCCCCTTGATGCCACCAACGTGATGATTTACAACCTTTACCGAGACGGCTTTGAATATTACAAAACCGGGTTGGCTGCTGCACAATCGGTAATTTTGTTTGCCCTGGTCGTTGGGCTGACCATTATCCAATTCCGCACCAGCGGGCAGAAAGTCTACTACGGAGGGTAAAATGTCACGGAGCCAACGCAAACAATTATTCGTCCACATCGGGCTGATTATCATCAGCCTGCTGGTAATGGTGCCGGTACTTTTTGCCTTTTCCAAAAGTACCCAAACCCGCGCCCAAGTTTTCCACTACCCGCCGACACTCGGTTTCGGCACGGCAATGATTGACAACTATCGCACCGCGTGGAACGAGTTTAACCTCGGTTTGTATATGTACAACAGTTTAATCATCGCTTCCATTGTGATGCTGTTTAAAACAGTCTTTTCGATGTTTGCCGGCTTGGGATTGGTATATTTTGATTTCCCTTTCAAAAACGCGGTTTTCTACTTCATCCTTTTCACCCTAATGATGCCCACCGAAATTATGATTATCGCGCTGTTCAATCTGGTATCCGATTTGGGCTGGGGGAACAATTACGCCGCCCTAACCGTGCCGTTTCTTGCCAGCGCCACCGGGGTATTTCTCTTCCGGCAGCATTTTTCCAGTATCCCCGGCGAACTTGCCGATGCCGCCCGCGTAGACGGCGCGGGTCCCGTGCGCTTTTTGTGGAGCGTGCTGGTGCCGATGTCACGCAATACCATCGGCGCAATGGCGCTCATCCAATTCATTTATATGTGGAATATGTACATCTGGCCCCTGGTTGTCATCCGCGAAAACGCGCGCCAAGTGGTGCAGGTCGGCTTGCGGCAAATGACTTCTCAACAGGATGTGACCAATTGGGGGGTGGTGATGGCCGGCGCAATTTTAGCGATGCTGCCGCCGTTGATAATTTTTATTGTGCTGCACGAACAGTTCACCAAAGGATTTGCGCTGGGGCAAGAAAAATAATTCAACCCGCACAAAAGGCTCGGCAATGCCGGGTTTTTTGTTGCTCCGATAGCGAACATTTGTGCTTTTGTGCCGATTGTGGCATCATAAACATAACACTTTGGGTAGTGGAGGTAATCGTCATTGCAAGCCGAAAGCGAAGCAATCTCCGCGCTCTGCCACCGGGGATTGCTTTGGGCTGCGCCCTCGCAATGACGTATAGCCTATCTTTATGCCACTACCACACATTTTACGGAGCCGACGTGAACACCCTGCCCGTTTTTTCACCCAGCCAAATACAACGCATCACCGCTTGCTCGCTGTGGCAGCATTTTCGGATGCAAGCGCCGCCCCCCGAAAAACCCGTCGGTGACGCCATTTTAGAAACCATCCGCCAACTGCACGCCGGCGGCGGTCCCCACCGTTTGAACCTGCCGGCAACACTCCGCATCCTGATGCCGCAACTCCCCGCCGACCTGCCCACCGCCGCCATTGCCGCCGCACGCGATACGGTGGCACGCTATCACCGTCGGTTGCGCACGGAATGGGCACATATCATCGCCAGTAATGAACCGCTGGCACTGAACATATCGCTTGCCCACCGTGTCATTCGCTGTGAAACGGTCATCCACCGGCTGGACAAAAACGACGACGGTGGCATTACCGCCATCAAACTCATCGTTGATGAAAATGAAACCGTCCCTCTCGATACCGACAGCATCGAAGCCACCGTGCTGCACGCCCTAACCGCCGCCGCATATCCGCACCGCCGCCCGGTACGGGTGGCATTTCTCCGTTTGAAACACGACCGCACCGACACGCTGGAACTGTCGGAAACCGCCTACCGCCACAATTTGCAACGGCTGAAAACCCGACTGCAAGCGTGGCTGGACGGTGAAATTTTGGCGCGTCCCGGTTTGCACTGCGAATTTTGCCCCTTCAAAAATGCCGGCTGCCCGCTGTACCCCCCGGCAGATGCCGACCGAATCGAACCAGCAGATTTGGACACTGCCACACCCCCTGCTACCCTCTCTGCCCGAAAGCAACGCCTTTCGGAGGGTATGCAAGATGACGAAACAGAACCTGAGCCGTAGAAAATTTTTGCAATTGAGCAGCCTTTTCGGCTCTGCGATATTTTTGCAAGCTTGCCAAAACGCCGTCTCACCGACTGTAACCCTGTCGTCGGCACTGATGCCGACTGCCACCCGCGCCCGCACCCGTCGGCGCGGTGGACGCCGGGATGTTCGCCCGG
>CAYPNZ010000091.1:7680-8633 GCA_964411845.1 uncultured Anaerolineaceae bacterium | reverse complement strand
CGTTCCAGCACGCTTTTTTGGGTGTTGCGCCGTCGCGCTTCTTCATCCGACAGGGTGACGCTGTCAATGCCGCCGACCAAATCGGCGAGGGTGGGGTTGACCAGCAGGTTGTCGAGCGTGTTGCCGTGTGCCGTGCCGATGAGTTGCACGCCGCGCTCGGCGATGGTGCGGGCGGCTTCGGCTTCTTCCAGCCGCCCGATTTCGTCAATGATGATGACTTCCGGGGTGTGGTTTTCCACGGCTTCAATCATCACTTCGTGCTGCAATTCCGGTTTGGGCACTTGCATACGCCGCGCTTTGCCAATGGCGGGGTGCGGAATATCGCCGTCGCCGGCGATTTCATTGGATGTGTCAACCACAATGACCCGTTTTTTTTCTGCCAAAATACGTGCGGCTTCGCGCAAAAGGGTGGTTTTGCCCACGCCGGGGCGTCCCAGCAGTAACACGCTTTTGCCCGTTTCCAGCAAATCGCGGATGATGTCAATGGTGCCGTATACGGCGCGCCCCACGCGGCATGTCAAGCCGATGATGTCGCCGCGACGGTTGCGGATGGCGGAAATTCGGTGCAGGGTGCGTTGAATACCAGCGCGATTGTCGCCCATAAATTCACCAATGCGCCCCACCACTTCGTTGATGTTGTCGCGGGTGACGGGGGTTTCCGCCAAAATAATTTCTCTGTCGGTGAAATAGGCTTTGGGGCGACGACCCAAATCCATCACCACTTCTATCAGGTTGTCCAAATCGGGTTGTTCGGTTAATGACCGGCGAATGAACGCGGGGAAAACTTCCATCAGTGCGTTTAAATCGCTAGAAATTTGTGTCATAAAACTACGGTTACCTCCCATTTGTTTCAGATGAGGCTTGCGCTTTCATCACGGGGGTGGCATGTTTGGTGTCGATGTGGGTATCGAAGGCGGGCAGCAGCCGCGACAGAAAATCGGTGGCGCGGACGG
>CAYPNZ010000091.1:0-7670 GCA_964411845.1 uncultured Anaerolineaceae bacterium | reverse complement strand
TTTGTTGTGCGGCAAATTCGCGGAAGCCGCAGGCAAACAGGTGCGATGCCAATTCGGATTGGTAGGTGCGCAAACTGCAATAGACCGGGTGTCGGCGCGAATTTTTCAGCAGGCTTAAGCCGCCCAACAGCAGGTTGGTGGTTTCGCTGTCAATATCGGGGTGAATCATCAGCCGCACCCAGTGCCCGGTTTTGCCGGAATGGATGTTCAGCACGGCAAGAATTTCGCCGCGGTTTTCCCACACCAACCCGTACCGGTGACCCTGATTTGCCAGCGGGTAATTGTTAATTTGCCATTGTCCCTGCGCCAGCCCTTCGGCAACTTGAACGTTGTGCGGGGTGACGGCGGTGTACAGCCGTTGCACGCTCCAACTGTCGGCGGGGGTTTGGCGGCGCAAACCCAGCGAGTTTTGGGGATGGCGGGGATATAAATCGGGTTCCAGCCGGAAAATACGTTCTTCGGCGTATGGCGAAAAGCCCACATTTCTGAAAAGTTGCAACGCCTCGCCGTCGGGGTTTAGCCGGGCGTAAATGCGTTGATGCCCCTGTTCGCCCGCTTTGATGCTCAAATGGTTCAGCAGTCGCTGCCACATGGCGTGCCCGCCGTTGCCGTTTTCCAATTTTGGCGAAAGGAAAACCACCTCTTGCTCCGGTCGTCCGGGGCGAATGCGCGCCTGCACCAACCCTTGATGCACGCCTTTCTCATCTTCAAAATTTAACACATAAGTTGCCACGCCGGGCATTGCGGGGAAAAGATTGGCGAGGAGTGCGGCACGCAACGGCGACCGCGGGTGCAACAATCGCTCTTCCATATCGAGCGTTGTGCCGTTTTTCTGCAATTGAGCAACCAACCGGATGTTGTGTATTTGAAAAGGTTTTATCAAACGGATACCTCTGGACGATTCATAACCTGCATTTTCATTTATTATTTTACACGCCGAGACATTGGATTGCAAGAATTTCCGCCGCTGCCCCGTGCGCTTTTGACCTTTGTTGCCGCTGTTATACAATACCGGTATGGATTTATTCGACCACAACCGCCAACATACAATCGAAAAAACCGCCCCGCTGGCGGCACGGATGCGCCCGCGCACGCTGGATGAATTTGTGGGGCAAGCGCATATCATCGGGCAGGGACGGCTGCTGCGCCGCGCCATTCAAGCCGACCAACTGAGCAGCCTGATTTTTTACGGTCCCCCCGGCACGGGCAAAACCACACTGGCGCGCATTATCGCCAATACCACCCACGCCCATTTCATCGCGCTGAATGCCGTGCTGTCCGGCGTGAAAGACATTCGCGCGGCAATTGCCACCGCCCAAGAAAAAATGGGCATGTTCGGGCAGCGAACCATTCTGTTTGTGGACGAAGTGCATCGTTTCAACAAAGCCCAGCAAGATGCGCTGCTGCCCCATGTGGAAAACGGCACAGTCATTCTCATCGGTGCAACCACCGAGAACCCGTATTTTGAAGTCAACAAAGCGTTGGTTTCCCGCTCGCGGATTTTTGAACTGACGCCGCTTTCCGATGACGATTTGCGGGCAATTGTGCGGCAAGCGCTGGCGGATGAAGAACGCGGGTACGGCAAATTGAACGTTTCCATAACCGATGATGCCCTGTCGCACCTGATAAACGTTGCCAACGGCGATGCCCGCGGTGTGCTGAATGCGCTGGAACTGGCGGTGGAAACCACGCCGCCCGATGATGACGGCATCATCCGCATTACCACCGAAATTGCCGAAGAATCCATCCAAAAGCGGGCGGTGCTGTACGATAAAGACGGCGATGCGCATTTCGATGTGATTTCGGCGTTCATCAAAAGCATCCGCGGCTCCGATGCCGATGCCGCACTTTACTGGCTGGCAAAAATGGTATATGCCGGCGAAGACCCGCGGTTCATTTTCCGGCGAATGCTCATTTTGGCAAGCGAAGACATCGGCATGGCAGACCCCGCCGCGCTGCAAGTGGTGGTTTCGGCGGCGCAGGCGTTTGAATATGTCGGGCTGCCGGAAGGGCGATTTCATTTGACGCAAGCATGCCTGTATTTGGCAACCGCACCGAAAAGCAATTCGACGATGGGCTTTTTCGATGCGCTGGCGGCAGTGGAAAATGAACGCGAGGCGGATGTGCCCAATCACCTGAAAGACAGCAATCGAGACGGCGACGATTTTGGGCATGGCGCGGGGTATCTGTATCCGCACGCCTACCGCGACCACTGGGTGGCGCAGCAATACCTGCCCGACAGTTTGCAGGGGCGCGGATTTTATCAACCGAGCGAACAGGGCTACGAGGCGAAAATTTACACGCAAGTTGCCCGCCGGCGCGAAGCGCAACTGGCAGCGATGCTAGCGGCGGAAGATGATGTGCCGTGGGGCGGAGCAGATACCGCCCCCAAAGCGCACAACCGCTGGTTGCAGCGCACTTTGAGTTCTGTTGGCGAGCAGTTGGCGGCACAGCGTGAAAAACTGTTTTCGCTGGCGAAGGTGCAGCGGCACGAATTGGTGCTCGATTTGAATGCGGGCACGGGCTTGCTGACATGGGAAGCGGTGCGGCGTTCGCCGGTGGGGGGCGTGTGGGCGCTGGCAGCCGATGCACGCACGGCAGCCGCGCTGCAACGGCAGGCGGAAAATTTGGACGCGCTGAACCGCCCGCAGATACGGGTCGGCACGGCGGCAGCGTTGGCGGAAATACTGTCGGCAGAACCCGAAATTCGATTTGAAGTGATGTTGGGGCGCAACGTGCTCGCCCGCGATGCCGCCAAGCCCGAAACGCTGGCGCAAATGCGATACTTTTTGGCGGAAAACGGACGGCTGGTGCTGTGGGAAAACATTCCGCGGCACACACAGCGGCTGTACGCCCTGCTTGACGCGGCGGGGGCGGATACCGATTTTTGGCAGCGGGTGGTTGCGGCGGAAGAAACCATTTATGCTGCCGCCGATGACCCGCTGGTCAATTGGGATGCCGCGGATTTGGCGGAAATGGCAACCCGAGCGGGGTTTTCGGTGGGGCAATTGATTGAATTGCCGCAAACGGCGGAATTTTTGGTGAGCGAACGACACATCTCGCGCTGGTTTGATGATGCCCCGGCGGGCAGTCGTCCGTCGTATGCTCAGCGGTTGCGGCAAACGCTTTCGGCGGCAGAAGTGGCACAACTGCGAAAAATGTTCGAGCGGCAGTTGCTCAACCGGCAGGTGGTATGGCACAGCAAAGGGGTATTTCTGCTGGCGAAAAGTTAGATTGCATCCCCCCGCCGATTTCACATCCTGAGTAGCTTGCCGGACGTATCGAAAGGTCGAAATCGGCACCCAATCACCCCGTCGGCAGTTGCACCAATTTGAACCAGTAGCGGCGCAGCGTGCGCATCGCGTTGACCAACCCTTTGAAGGAACTCGGTTTGGTGATGAACGAGTTTGCCCCCAGTTGATACGATTGCCGGATGTCGGCGGCGGCGTTGGTGGTAGACAATACCACAATCGGAATGGTGCGGAGTTTGGCGTTTGTTTTAATTTCCGCCAGGGCTTCGCGTCCGTCTTTGCGCGGCATATTTAAATCCAGCAGGATGAGCCCCGGTGGTTTGGGGGCTTCCGGCGGCGAAAATTTCCCCCGACGGTACAAATAATCGAGCAACTCTTCGCCATCCCTCACAAAAAATACGGGATTTTCGATGTTGCTTTCGTGTAACGCCTCTTGCACCAACAAACGGTCGTCGGGGTCATCTTCTGCGATAAGGATGGGGGCAAGTTGATGAGTTTTCATTGCGAGTCAATCCTTTCCGGCGAATGATCCAGCACTTTTCGCACTGCGCGTGCCAATTCAATGGGTGAAAACGGCTTTTGGATGAAGTTTAATCCCGGGTCTAAAATATGGTGATGCACAATCACATTATCGGTATAACCGGACATATACAATATGCGCGTGTCCGGCGAAATTTTTTGCACCGCATCGGCTAGGGTGCGCCCGCTTACTTTCCCTGTGATGACAACATCGGTCAGCAGTAAATCCAAATGCGGTTTGGCAGCCATAACTTGTGCCAGCGCCGCTTCTCCGTTTGCGGCGAACAACACGGTGTAGCCCAATTCGGTTAACAATTTATGGGTTAATTCTCTGACGGCGGTTTCATCTTCCACCAGCAAGATTGTTTCCGTGCCGCGCATTGACGGCAGTTTGTTCGGGGCAAGTTGCCGGGTGTAATCCGGCTCGCTGGGGGTATGAACCCGCGGAAAATAGATTTTGAAGGTGGTGCCGTGAGACACTTCGCTGTATACCCCGATGTGTCCTTTGTTTTGTTTGACGATGCCGTGTACGGTTGCCAGCCCCAAACCGGTGCCTTTGCCCACTTCTTTGGTGGTAAAAAACGGTTCAAAAATATGTTCCATGGCTTGGGGAGAAATGCCGTGCCCCGTATCGCTGATGGCTAACAGCACATATTCGCCCGGAATGACTTCGGCATGATGGCGCGAATATTCCTCGTCAAGATAAACATTTGCCGTTTCGATGGTTAAATCTCCGCCGGACGGCATGGCATCGCGGGCATTAACGGCAAGATTCATAATAATTTGTTCAACGTGTCCGGGGTCAATTTTTACATAGCCCAGCGATTCCGGCAGGAAAGTGTGCAACTCGATATCTTCGCCGATGAGCCGTTGCAGCATTTTTTTGATGTTGTTGATGCTGTCATTTAAACGCCACAAGCGAGGCTGCACAATTTGCTGCCGGCTGAAAGCCAGCAACTGCCGCACCAAATCGGCGGCGCGGTTGGTGGCTTTTTTAATTTCGTGCAGGTCGTGCGCCGCGTCTCCCTTTTCCGGGATTTGCTGTTCCAGTAGAGCGGTGTATCCCATAATGGCGGTGAGCAGGTTGTTAAAATCGTGTGCCACACCCCCCGCCAACCGTCCGATGGCTTCCATTTTCTGCGATTGGCGCAGTTGTGTTTCCAGTTGTTTTCGTTCGGAAATATCGGTGATAATGGACAAGCCGGCATCTTGCCCCTGAAAAGTGATGGGGTGTCCGCTGGTTTCGCCGTAAATAATGTTTCCGTCTGCCCGAATGATGCGGATTTCGCTGAG
Source organism: uncultured Anaerolineaceae bacterium (assembly GCA_964411845.1). GTDB lineage: Bacteria > Chloroflexota > Anaerolineae > 4572-78 > 4572-78 > JANTHQ01. The sequence goes on along the minus strand of CAYPNZ010000091.1, from coordinate 2,607 downwards.
GGTGGTCGGTTTTTTTTCCACGAGCAGTTGCCGTATCCGTCCGGCGGCGTATTCTCGGTCATCCGGGTGAACAAAATTAAGCAGAGGGGTGTCTAAAATATCAACCAATGAATCAACGCCTGCCAATTTCAACGCCGAGGGATTGGCGTATTTTATTTTACCGTCTACATGAACGACGACGGCTTGCGGCAAAAATTCTACCAGTTGTTGATACCGTGTTTCGCTTTCTTCCAGCGCTTGGCGCATTTGGTTTTGTTCGGTGATGTCGTAAATATAGCCTTGAATGGCTAACTCGCCATCGTAATTGATGGATTGTCCCAAAATAAGGGTGTCAATAACCGAGCCGTCTTTGCACAGCATTTTTTCTTCTTGGGCATTGACGCGGGTGTTGGCAGCCCGCATCAATTTGCCCAGCCGCACTTTTGCCGTTTCCCGAAAGTCGGGGTGAATGAGCGGCAGCATCGGTTTGCCAATTAGTTCATCGGGGGTGTAACCGAGCATTTTTGCCAGTGTGGGGTTGATATATGCAATTTTTTTGTCGCGCAAGATGACGATACCCACCGGCGAATTGTCAATCAGGTTGCGATACCGTTCTTCGCTTTGGCGCAGGGCGGTTTCGGCGGTGTGCCGGTCGGTAATGTCTCGCACTGTGCCAATCATACGGATGGGGTTGCCGTCGGTGTTGCGGATGACATCACCCACTTCCTCTACCATACGGACGGTTCCGTCCGGGCGCACCACCCGATGCCGCACGTGGTATTGAACGTCGGGGTCGGCAAGCGAGATATTTACCGCATCCGTAACGGCTTGCCGGTCGTCGGGATGCACCGCTTCCAAAAAAGCGGGGTATGTCGCATTGAAAGCATGCGGCGGCAAGCCGAAGATGCGGTAAATTTCATCAGACCATATCAGTTTGTTGGTTATAATGTTCCAATCCCAGTTACCGATGTGGGCTATGGCTTGCGCTTTGGCGAAACTGTCCATTGTTTGGGCAAGTTGCTTTTCGGCTTCTACCCGCTCGGTAATGTCTATGGTGGAAACAAACACCCGTTCCCATGTATCTTCGGCGCCGGGTGGGATGGAGACGCAAATGGTGATATGGCGCGGTTCTCCGGTAAGGGTATAAACGGTGGCTTCGGTGCAAAAGTTTGTGTTGCCGTTATACATTGCCAGCGTATTTTTTTTGAAGGTTTCCAGTGAATCCGCGCCGAAAATTTGAGGTAACCCTGCCATAAGTGCTTCTTTTGAGGGCGCTTGGTGCATTTCCATAGCGGCGCGGTTGACGTTGAGTACTTTTACCTGCGCGGCTATTTGTGCCATTTCTTCGGGGTGCGCGGCGAAATATTGTTCAAAATCGGTTATGCCGGCGGCGCGCAGGGCATCCAGCCGGGCTTTACCGGCGGAATGGTCTTCTTCCCATAAGCCGATGGGGGTGTTTTCAAACAAGCCACGGTAACGGGCATCCATCTGTTTTCGGTCGGTGATGTCTTCGACGCTGCCCGTCATCCGCACCACTTTGCCGGCGGCATCGGTGATGGGGGTGGCGATGCTGCGCACCCAGCGCACACTGCCATCGGCGTGGATGATGCGGTATTCAATATCTTGGCTTTTGCCTTGATGGTTGAGGCTGATTTTTTCCATCACCCGCGCCCGGTCGTCGGGGTGAACAATATCGAGCCAGTGGTGGTTCTGCTGAAAAACTTCGGGCGGGTAGCCGGCAATTTCTTTTATGGCACGAGACCGGAAAATGATGGTTTCTTCACCGTCACCATTGACGGTTGAACTCCAAATGAACAGTGGGATTGTGTCGAGGATGTCGGTTAGAAAAGTGTGTCGGGCTTGCAGGTTGATGGTATTGGTTTTCAGCCGGGTGTATTGAAAAGCGATGATGGCTCCGCTGATACCGCCAAACAGAATCGGCGCAAGGTATCCCGCGGGGGTAAGGGTATAGTGCATTACCACTTTTTGGATGGTGGCAAATATACCCAATAATGCTGCGCCGCCAATAAACCCACCAACCATTGCAAGCACATACATCTTTGGGTGTGTGATTTTCATAAAAGGAAGTCTCCGGGTGACGGGCATCAATTTACCATTATTATAGCATATATTTAAAAAAGAAAATAGCCCGAATTGAGGGTATTTTCGGGCTATTGGCGGCATAAATCGGCGATTAGCCCACCATTAACGGTTGGTCGGCGGGTACGGCGAGCAGGTCGTATTCCATCGCGCCGGTGACCAATGCCGGTACAATTTTGCCGGGGGTCAATTCTTGCTCAATGATGACATACCCGTCAATTTCGGGGGCGTCGCGGTAACTGCGGGTAATGCTCACGCCGTCGCCGACCCCCTCCACCAGCACATCGAGCGTTTGCCCCACCAGCGATTGATTCCGCGCCAGCGAAATGGGTTGTTGCAGCGCCATCAGCCGTTCCCACCGCGCCGATTTGGTTTCATCGTCAATTTGGTCGGGCAAATCGAAAGCGGGCGTGCCCGGTTCGGGTGAAAAGGTGAACGCCCCCACCCGGTCGAACTGCGCCGCGCTGATGAAATCGAGCAGCCCTTGAAACTCGGCTTCGGTTTCGCCGGGGTAGCCGACGATGAAAG
>CAYPNZ010000090.1:0-8636 GCA_964411845.1 uncultured Anaerolineaceae bacterium | reverse complement strand
TTGACAATTCGAAAGCCGGTTTGAGCGGCTGGGCGCTGACACAGGCACAGCCGGTGCTATCGCCCAAAGGCGTGCCCGATTCCCGCGAAAACCTCGACCGGCAGCAATGGCGGCTGCGAATGGGTATCGGTTCTGTGGCAATAGTGCCGTTACGCTATCAAAATAAATTGCTGGGCGTGTTGAGTGTGCTCAACCCCATGCACGGGCGCGATTTTACCGAACAAGATGTTAACCTGCTCACCGCCATCGGGAACCAAGTAGCGGCGGCGGTTGAAAACAGAAATTTGTTGGTGCACACACAAAAACGGGCGCAGCAGGAACAATCCATCCGCGAAGTGACCGAGAAACTCCGCGCAGCGCCCAATCTTGATATGTTGCTGCAAACCGCCGCCGAAGAGCTGGGTATGCGGCTCGGTGCGCGGCACGCCGTGCTTGAACTGGGTATTGACCGTAGCGAAAAGGAGGAAGCGCATGATTAGTCGTTTTTTCCGGCGCATCTTCCACGGTCCCGCCCATCAACCCGACCAGTTGTCGCGTCCGCCCCGCATGCCGTATGTGGTGCAATATACATTGGTGGGCATTGGACTGGGGTTGTTGTTCCCGTTGGTATCAATGATATATCTGCTGGTTACCAACCACCAACCCATCACCCTGAATGCAATGGTGGCATTGCAGCAACGAGAAGTACTGCTGTGGATAATTGACACAGCCCCCCTCTTTTTGAGTATATATGCGTTTGTGTTGGGGCTGCGAGAAGACCGCTTGCGAGAAACCTTTGTAAACTTGGTGACCGAGCGTGAAAACGTTACCGAATTGCAACGGTTAACCCGGCAGTTAGAGCGGCGCACCAACCAACTGAAAGCCATCACCCAGCTGAGCGAGCGATTTTCGGTGCGAGAAGACCTGCACGAACTGCTGAAAGTTATGCTGGAACACATCCGCTCGAATTTCGGCTATTACCATGCGCACATTTATCTGCTGGATGAAGAAACCGATGAGTTGGTGGTGGCAGAAGGTACCGGCAATGCGGGTGAAAAACTGAAAGCCCAACGACACGCCATCTCTCGTACCGCCGAAACCAGTTTGGTGGCGCGTGCCGCCCGTACCGGCGAGGTGGTGTGGGTAGACAATGTCCGCGAAGCCGAAGATTGGCTGCCCAACCCCCTGCTGCCACACACCTATTCTGAAATTGCCGTGCCGGTGGTACTGCGCGGCTCGGTGGTGGGTGTGCTCGATGTGCAGGAAAGCCGCATCGGTGCATTTGATGAAGGCGATGCCAACATGTTGAACATCCTCGCCGCTCAAATTGCCACTGCCATACGCAACATTCGTATTTTTGAACGGGTGGATACCGCCCTTGCCGAGGCAAAAGCCGTGCAGGAACATTACCGGCAGCAAGTGTGGGATAGAACCCGCATTACCCGCCGTCATCGCGGCAAAGCCGTTTTCAGCCATCCCGGCGCGCCCACCCTGTCGGAAAGCGCCATTCTGCATGGCAGAAAACAAGCAATGGCGCAAGAAAAACCGGCGGTGGTTACCCTGCCAACCGACGACGCGCTGGAACACGCCCTCATTGCCCCCATCAAATCCGGCTCAACCCCCATCGGCGCCGTTCAACTATACGGGCGCGATGCCGACACCCCATGGACAGATGATGAATTGCGCTTCATCGAAGCGGTATTGTATCAAGTGGCGCAAGCCGCCGAAAACCTGCGTTTGTTTGAAGAAACCCAAGAGCGCGCCAGCCGAGAGCGGCTCATCGCCGAAATCGGCGAAAAGATGCGGCGCGCCCCGAACATCGAATCGCTGATGCAGGTAACAGTTTCGGAATTGGAACGTGTGCTGGGTGGCGCGCGCACATTCGTAAAACTGGGCACGCGCCAACGGCTTTTGCAGCCGGAACATCAAGAACCGCTTCCGTCACCGGGCAAACAGTCAAACGGCACCTCGGCAGTGGCAAAGGAGTAAACTTGTGACCCAAGTAATTGCCATCAACAATCATAAAGGCGGAGTAGCCAAAACCACCACCTGCCTGTCGCTGGGCGGCGCACTGGTGGAAATGGGCTACTCGGTATTGATGATTGACCTCGACCCGCAAGCGCATCTGTCGCTGTCGTTGGGGGTCAACCCGGAAACCCTGCACCGGCATGTGGGCGATTCGTTGCTGCGCCAATCGTCGCTGGTGAGCGTAAGCCGAGAAAGCAGCGTGATGGGATTAGACATCGCCCCGGCAACATCTCGGCTGGCAACGGTGGAAAAATTACTGTACGGGCAAGAAGGGTACGAATTTAACCTGCGGCGGCGAATTGCCGCGCTGGCAGACGGACTGTACGATTTCGTGCTGATTGACAGCCCGCCATCCATGGGACCGCTAACGCTTAACGCGCTGACTGCGGCAAACTTGCTCATCATTCCCGTGCAGGCGGAATATTACGCCTCGCTGTCGCTGAAACAACTGGGCAAATTGGCAAAATTGGTGCAGCAAAAAACCAATCCTGATTTGCATTACCGGGTGCTGGTAACCATGTACGACCGGCGCAACAAAATTTGCCGCGTTATTTTGAACCAACTGCAATCGGAAATAAAACCGGTGCTCTTCAACACCATCATCGAAGTGGATACCAAACTGCGCGAAAGCCCTGCTTTCAATAAACCGATTACCACCTATGCGCCGAAAACTCGCAGCGCCGAACAATACCGGGCGCTGGCGAAGGAGTTGATAGACCAAAATGGGCGACAATAAACTGAACGACCAACTGGACGGATTATTTTCCGGTTTTGGCGGCGTATTTGATGACACCGGCGAAACGGAAATATCCGTTGCGCCGCCATCGCCGCCGCAGCGCATCACTGAACCGGTGCCCCAAATTGCGCTGGAAACGGTAGCAACCATCAGCGATTTGACCGCCACGGTTTTTGATGCGGATGATTTGCTGGACGAAGTTGCCGAACTGATACAGCGAAACTTCAAACTGGCGCAAGTTGCCATCTATTTTTTGAACAAAGAATCTGCCCGCCCGGTATTCACTTTGGCGGCGGCAGCAGGTATGTCAGCCACCGAACGCGATTCGCAGAAAACAATTGCTGCCGACGACCCGCACACGCTGATTGCCGATGTGGCGCGGGAAAATGCCGGGCGCATCGCGCCGTTATTGGCAAATGATGCCGCCGTGGGCACAGAACTTGCCGTGCCGATGACCATTGTTGACCATGTTATTGGCGTGCTTAATGTTCGCGCCGATGAACCGGACGCATTCAATGCCCGGCAATTAACCGTCTTCTCGACCATCGCCGCGCAAATTGTGGTGGCTTCGCAAAATATTCGCCTGTTGCGCAGCAGCGAAGACCAATCGCGGCGACTGATTCTGCTCAACGAAATGGGCACGGCGCTCAATATGACCGTCACCCTTGACCAAGCCATGAGTATTGCCGCGCGCTTCATCGGGCGGATTGTACACTCGGTGCGTGCCGCAATTGCGCTTTTGCCGCCGAAACAGACCGCGTGGGTTGATATGTACACCTTCGCCGGCGATACGGGCAAACTGGAATCGCGCACCCGCTTGCCGCTGGTGGGAACCATGCTGGAATCAACCATTCGGCAGCAAACGTTGGTCGGTATTCCGTATTTAACCAACACCAAATATGTTGATTGCCGGCAACTGGCGGCAGAAGGATTTTTGTCAACCATGGCAGCCCCGCTGATACTCGGTCAGCAGGTTATTGGCGTGCTGACGGTAAGCAACAAAACCGTCAATGCGTATGACATTCGTGATGAAGAGATGTTGCTGCATATCGCCTCGTTTTTGGCGTCAACCATTCACAACCGCCGCTTGTTCAACCAGATTCAATCGGCGTTTACCGAAGCGGAAATTCTGTACGAAACCAGCGCCGACATTAACACGGCTCAATCGTATGATGAAATTTTAGAGGCGATATATCGTTATACCCGTTTGGGCGAAGACCCGATTGATGTGGGACTGTATTTTTTCGACCAGCCGAAAACCGCCCAACAAAAACCAAATTGGGTACTGAACCTTTCTGCCATTACCGAACCGGTGGATGTACACATCCAAGCTCGATTGCCGTATAAAATTTTCGCATCGCTGGTGAATGCACTGGATACCGAGCATCCGCTGGTGATGGAAGATGTTGCCCGCAACAAACGGTTGCACCAAATGTTGCGCGGGTTTTTCGGCGGGCAATTGGGGGCGAAAACGCTGCTGGTCGTGCCGTTGGTGGTGGGACGGCAGGTGGTGGGGTTTATTACCGGCAGTTACCCGCAATCGCTATCGCTATCGGACACCGAAGAACGGCGATTGATGTCGCTGGCGGGGCAAGCCGCGGTTGCCACCCAAAACCTGCACACCCTGTATCTTTCCGAGCAGCAGGCGCGCGAATTGGCTTCTGTCAACAAAGTGTTGCGAGAGGTTTCGCGGCAGTTGGATATGGAACAGGTGCTGGAAACCGTCTATCAGGAAATACGTCATATCGTACCGGTAGAAGCATTTTTTGTGGCGCTGTACAACCACAAAGACAATGTGCTCACCTATCCGCTGGTGTATGACGGCGGAAAACCGGCAGAACTACCGCCCGTTACCGTAACGGAAGATACCAGAATCCATCGGGTTATTGAAACCGGCGAACCGCTGCTGGTCAGCCGCTCGCCCGATGAAGTGGCGGATATTGCTTTGAAACGGATGAAAAACAAAGCCGTAGAAGGCGACCCCGCCGCCACATTACTTTTTGTGCCCCTGCTGCTCGGCGACCGGATTATCGGCGTGATGTCGGTGCAGAGTTATCAGTATAACGCCTACACCGAACGCGATGTGGCGTTGGTCAGCAGTATGGCAAACCATTTGGCGGTTGCCATTCAAAATGCTCGATTATACCGTCAGGCGCAAGTACGCGCCCGCCGCGAAACAATTTTGCGTGAAGTGACCACCCAAATTCGCCGCGCCACCGATGTTGATTCGGTGATGCGCATTTCGGCGGAACAGGTTAGCCGCGCGCTGGGACGGCGTGCATTTGTGCAATTGCGCGATGAGCGTCCCCATACCAATGGCGATGCTTAAAGGACTGTGGCTATGAAGGACGACCACAACTTGTATCAATTTTTATTTGAAACTGCCAGCGAAGGCATGATTTTGCTGCGTGAAGGTCAGTGCGTGCATGTTAACGCCAGCGCGCTAAAATTGCTGGCAGTGGAAAAAGAGGCATGTTTGGGAAAACTGTTCACCGATTTTATGCCCGTGTACCAACCGGACGGGCGAGAATCGACAATGATTTTCCACGAGCGAGAAACAGAGGCGCTGGCGGGAAACCCCCAAACGTGTGAATTTGTGTTGCATTCCGCCGCCGACACGCCGATTGTGGTGCGTCTGAATCTGCACGCCGTTGAAATGAACGGCACCCGCTTCCTGCGAATCTCACTGCAAGATATTCGCCGGGAACATTTGCAGGCAGAAGCCCTTGCCACCGCCGAAACCGAATGGCAGGAACGGCGGCGGCGGCAGGTGCAACTGGTTACACAGGTCAATCAGGCAATTGCCACCGCCGATACATTGGACGAACTTTACCGCCGCGTGGTGACACAAGTAAAAGAGCACTTTCACTACTACCATGTGCAATTATTGCGTTACGATACCGGTTTGAATGCAGCGGTGCTGGTTGCCGGATACGGCGACATCGGCGCGCAAATGATGGCGCAGGAACACCAAATGCGGGTTGGCGAAGGGCTTATCGGTTTGGCGGCTGCCCGCGGCGAATCCGTATTGCGCCCCAACGTAACGGACGACCCCCACTGGCGCTCGAACCCGTTGCTGCCGGAAACCGCCGGCGAACTGGTTGTTCCCATCAAACTTGGCGATACCGTGCTGGCATTGCTCGATGTGCAAAGCGATATTCCCGACTTGCTCGACACCGACGACCAAATTATTTTGGAAGAAGTTTGCGGGCAAATTGCCATTGCCATGGAAAGCACCATCTTGCGGCAGGAAATGGAAACCCGCTTGCGAGAATTGGGCACGCTGCAGCAACTGACAACCCTTGATGGCTGGCGCGATTTTTCTGCACGAATGAACCGCGCTGCCGCCGGCTACCAATTTCAGCAGGGGGCACTGGAACCCCTTTCGCCGGACGACGATACCCCCACCGACAAAAATACCGTCACCCTGCCGATGGACATTCACGGCGCACGCATCGGGCAGGTCGGCGTTTTTGACGACCCCGACCACCCGCTCACATCGGAAGAAAAATCTCTGCTGGAAGACATCACCACCCAAATTACCGAAGCGCTGGAACGCGCCCGGCTATTTGAACAAACGCGGCGACAATCGGCGGAATTGCGGGCATCGCTTTTTGAAACGGAAACCCTGTACCGTGCCAGCCGCGCCATTGGGGCGGCTGCCGATGCGGAAGACATTGCCCTGGGCGCGGCGCAAATTGCCGTATCGCTGCAAATGGCACAGTGCGACATCACCCTGTTTACCGCCATGGATGACAGCGGCACACCTACCCACGGCGATGTGTATACCGTTCGGGTGGAAAAAAACGAACTGGTTTTGCAGCCGGTTATGTTTAACGTGCCATTGTGGGATACCGAAACCGCCCGTCAAACCGCCGAAAACCCCCATACAATTGTGCTGTACCGCGATGCGGAAGATGAAGACGAAACAATGCCCGTTGCCGCGCGGGGGTATCTGCGGGGATTAAACCTGCGCGGCGGCGCGTTGCTGGGCTTGCAGGCACGCGGCAAACCGCTGGGAATGCTCAGCTATTTTAGCCATAAACCGCTTGCCGGATTGATGGAAAATCACATTCGGCAAATGCGCACCATTGCCGACCAAGTTGTCATCAGTTTGGAAAACCAGCGGTTGCTGGCTGATGCGCAAGCCCGCGCCACCCGCGAACAATTAAGCCGCGAAATCGGGGCAAAACTGACCAGCAGTGTGGATGTGAACATCATCTTGAAAACCGCTGCCCGCGAATTGTCGCAGGCATTGAACACCACCCACGGGTTGGTGCGCCTCGGTACGCCGCCGGAAAACGACAGCGATACCGCTGCTCTCGACCTGCGATTGCCCGAAACGTGGCAAACGCTCATTCACTCGGCTGACCCGCAACTGTACCGGCGGGCGGGCAACATGTTTGCCACACCCGGCGATGTTTGGCGGCAAGAAATGCGCGATGCAATGACCCGCCGCGCGCCAACCATCGTTGACGGCGGGGCTTCCGCACGGGTAAAATCGGCGTTGGCAGTGCCCGTTGTGCTGCGCGGACAGTTGCTCGGCGCGGTGGAAGTATATGATGAAACCGAAACCCGGCATTGGACAGAAGACGATATTGCTTTGATGCTCAACGTGGCGGGGCAAACCGCACTGGCACTGGATAACGCCCGGCTGTTCAGCGAAGCCCAGCAGGCATTGGGCACGCTGGCAGAGCAGGCGCGCCGCCCCGCACTGCTGAACGAAATGTATCAAGTGCTCAGCCGCATCGATTCCGAATCTCGGGTACTCGAAGTTTCGGTAGAGCACATCAAAAATATTTTGCGCGCCGAACTGGTGCAGGTATATTTATTGAATCGCACCACCGACCGTCTCGAATTGATGGCGTATGCCGCCGACACCGTCACCGAATTTTCGGCGGCAATGGCAATCGAAAATACCATACTGGGTTCGGTTATCAGCCGGAACCGACAACATACCGGCGACAGTGAAGGGGTATATGTGGCAATCGTCCCCCGCACCGAAACCAGCGCGTGGGCAGATGTGCAACGATGCCGCCGGCTGCGGGGCATCAACTCGATGATGATTGCCCCGTTGATGGTGGGCACACAAGTGGTCGGTGCACTAACCGTTGGCGCACGTCAGGCGGACACTTACAGCACAGACGACAAAAACTTCTTCATTCAAATTGCCTCGCTGCTTTCGGCAACCATTGAAAATCGGCGGCTTTTCAAACAAACACAGCAGGCATTGGCAAATACCGAACGGCTGTACGATGTGAGCCAAAGCCTGAATGCCGCCAACAGTTTGCAAGACGTGCTGTCGGTGGTATTGGGTGCATTTCCCATCCCCGATATTAACCGGGCGCTATTGCTAACTTTAAAACGCGATTTGCTCACCCGCACCGAAACCCTGCAAATCATTGCCAATTGGCACAGCGGAAGCGGCACCCCGCCCGCCGAAGTGGGCAAACAGTTTGTGCAATCGCTGGATGATTCACTGGCAACACTGGTGAGCACCGAGCCGCGTTTTGTGGCGGATGCGCGCTCCGACAACACCCTCGATGCCCCGACAGCGGCGTGGCTAAAAATGCAGAACACCCGTGCACTGGCGGTATTTCCGCTGGAAGTGGGGCAGCGGTATGTGGGCGCGTTGGTATTGCAGGGCGAAACCCCGCATCTGTTCAGAGCGGATGAAATTCAACCGTACAACTCCATCATTTTGCAAGTGGCTACCACCGTCGAAAACCAGCGGCTGCTGGCGGAAACCCGTGCCGCTTTGGCGGAAGTGGAAGCCACCCAGCGACGCTACACCCTGCAATCGTGGGAAGTTTATCACCAAACCCACCCGAAACTATCGTACCAAAAAATATCCGACCCGGATATGGACGTGCCGCCCGTGCCGGAAAGCGAC
>CAYPNZ010000089.1:0-8690 GCA_964411845.1 uncultured Anaerolineaceae bacterium | reverse complement strand
GGTATTGGTGATATTGTATATGCGCCCGATGAGATGTTTCACGCCGGGGGTTATTCGCCCGAAAACGTAAACCGCCACAATCGCCAGAAAAACCCACGTCAGCCATTCCAGCCATTTTATGTGCCGAATTTGATGCGCCGTCAGCAGAAACGCGCCGCCGGAAAGAAAAAACAGTCCCAAACTTGCCAACTGCGCTCCCATCGGTGCGGGGCGGGCGAAGGTATACCACGGAATTTGCCCCACGGCGAAAGCCAGTACAACGATGATGAGCAGCACAAACAACGGGCGGAAGGTGGGCGACGACATCAGTTTCAAATTTCGCGCCAGCAGCATTTTTACCAGCCACAATCCCAACAAACCGGCAACCAGAATCGGAGTGGTATTTAAACCGCTCGTCCAATTGAAAGGCAACAGCCCCGATAGCACCACCGCTATCAACCCCAACGGCGGATAACGCCATATCAATATTGCCCCGCCCGCGGCAAACAGCAGCGCAGGCACCGCCAAAAACATTACCGGTTGGGGGGTGGCAAACGCCAGCAAGGCGGTTAATAGCAACACCGCAGCGATTACCAGCGGGCGGATAATGGCAGGCGAGGTTAAATTAAACCGTCGCTGCAACGCCCCCCACAGGGTGCTGTTGATAAAATTTTCAACCGTGTACAAAATTCCGAGCATAAAAAATCATCACCGTGCCGAATGCCGGTTGGCAACACGCTCAACCAGCGATAAAAATTCCGGCAGAATTGCCTGCCAATTGTATTTTTCCGCCACCAACTGCCGACCGTTGTCTGCCAGCCGTTGGCGCAGTGCCGCATCCTTCAATACCGCAATAACGCTGTCGGCAAATGCGGCGGGGGTATCTGCCACCAGCAAATGCTTGCCCGGTTCGGCATCCAAACCCTCTGCACCCTTCGGCGTGGCAATCACCGGCGTGCCGAGCGCCATCGCTTCCAAAATTTTCAGGCGCGTGCCCCCGCCGGTATGCAGCGGCACAACGCTCGCCCACGAGCGCGCCACCAATGGGCGAATATCGTCCACAAAACCGGTAAGCGTCACGTTCTCCGCGGGGGGTAACGGGCGGTTTTGATGGTTGCCCGTTATCGTCAAATGAACGTCGGGCAATTCGGATTGAATGATGGGGAGAACTTTATCAACGAACCAAACCATTGCTTCGTAATTGGGATTGTAACTGAAAGCACCCATAAAAATCAAAGTGTTGGGTTGATGTTGCTCGTTCATCCCCTCATATTCCGCCAAGTTGATGCAGTTGGGCAGCACATTCACCGTTTCTATGCCGCCGACCACCCGCTGCAAAAGTGCCCGTTCCTGCGCAGAAACCACCGTGCACGCTTGAAAGTCCTTAAAAAGCAACCGCAGATAACGCCGATGTTTTGCCCACGTCAGCCCGTAGCGCAATTTTTGCCGCACCGACCCGGCACGGGCAAACTGCTCGTACAGCACACCGGTTTCCACCTCTTCAAAAATGGCGGGTATCCCGCGAAAATAGCGGCTGTACACCGCCATATCCACCTGCGATGCCACCACCAAATCCACCGTGCCGCCCGCCAGCGTTTCGGTGATTGCCCGCGCCATTTCCGGCGAAAAGGTATCGATAACCGAGCGCGGCGCAAAACTAAAATACGCCAGCCGCGCCTGCCAACTATCGGGGGCAAAAGGCTTGCGCCGGATTACCCGCACCGTATGGCACACCTCTGCCGCCGCAGCGATATTCGGTTCGGCATCGTCCGCATCCACAAAACTGAGCAGCGACACCGTGTGCCGCCGGCTTAACCCGCGCAACAGATTGTGAATGCGTATTTTCGAGCCGTTATTCGGTGGAAACGGAAACCACCGCGACAAAAAAAGAATGTGCATAGTTTACCTTTTACCGCGCCGGCATTTGCCCCCAGCGATGGCGCAGAAAATCAAGCATTCCCCGCCACATCGCATCTCGATGCCCGCGCATATTTCGCCATTTCGGTTTGAGTGTCCAACTTGCCAGCGTGCGCCCAATTTGCGCCCACGCCGCCAGCCATACCGCCAACGGCGCGTGATGTTTTGCCAGCAGCAGCAATCGGTTGCGCGTGCTATAATATGTCACCGACGGTTTGGGCTGGTAATCGCGCTGAACGCCTTTGTGCCACAATTTCGCTGCCGGCATGTGCCAAATTTCCCAGCCTGCGGCGGCGGCGCGCACACACCATTCCGTTTCTTCCCAATAGTAAAAAAATCGCTCGTCAATCATCCCCACCTGCTCGATGACCGCCCGGCGCACCAAAATGGCACAGCCGGAAATCCAATCCACACGATGGGGGGCGACAAATTGCCCGGTGTCCGGCTGGTTTTGGGCGATGTGCGACCCTTCCCAGCGACGGTTCAGCCGCCCCCCCGCCGACTGAATGACATTCGGCTCGTTATGATGATAGACCATCGGACCGACGATGCCGATTTGCGGCGAACTTTCACCGACGGCAACCAATTCCGAAAGACAATTCGGGGCAAGAATGGTATCCTCATTCAACACGAATACCCAATCGGCATTTTGCGCCATTGCCGCGCGAATGCCGACATTATTGTTGCCGGCGTACCCCAGATTTTCCTGCAATTCGATGATTTCCACCGCCGGAAAGGCTTGGCGGATAGCGGCAACGGAACCATCGGTAGAAGCGTTGTCCAGCACGATGGTATGGCGGTTGGGATAGGTGCTTTTTGCCAGCGATGCCAAACACGCCAGCGTGTCGTCGCGGCGATTGGTATTCAAAATTACGGTGATGACTTTTGGCTGGGGCATAAATGTTTGCTCCGTCAGGATGGCAGCCACGCTTTGGGAAAGTTTTTCATCACTTCGATACCCTCAAATTCGCTGCTGGAACGTGCGCCGTGCTGTTTAACCCACGCCGCCATTTTCGCCAACCCGTCTGCCAGCGAGGTTACCGGACGGTCGCCGAACACCCGCCGCACTTTTGAATGGTCGGAATAGGCATCTTGCACCTCATTTCGCGCCGGTTTGAAAACGATATTCGGTTCAACGCCCATTGCCGCCGCCACCGCTTCCGCCAGTTGATTGACGCTGTACGGCTGGTCGGCGCCCACATTGAAAATTTGGTTGATTGCCGCCGGCGTTTCGATGGAATCCGCCATCAGCGGGATAATGTCGCCGATGTAACTGAACGCCCGCGTTTGCGTGCCGTCGCCGAAAACGGTCATCGGCTCGCCGCGCAAAATCTGGTTCATAAAAATGCCCACCACATTGCGGTATTTGTCGCCGATATTCTGCCGTTCGCCGTACACATTGTGCGGGCGGAAAATAACATAATCCAACCCGAACATTTCGTGCGATACCGCCAACTCCTGTTCTACCGCCAATTTGGCAATGCCATACGAATCTTCGGGGTGTGGCAGGGTTTCTTCGGTCATCGGCAGTTGGGGGCTGGTGCCATACACCGCGATGGATGAGGTGAAGACAAAACGTTTCACGCCGGTGTTCACGGCGGCATTGATTAAATTCACACTGCCGATGAGGTTGTTGTGATAGTTGAAGCGTTTGATGAAATGGCTCAACCCTTCGGCAGCATACGCCGCCAAATGGAAAACATCCTCGAATTGCTCGGTTTCAAACAAGCGATTGACCAATGCCACATCGGTGATACTGCCGCGCACAAATCGCACACCGGGCACAATATTGTCTTCAAACCCGCCGCTCAAATCATCGAGCACCACCACCTCATATCCGCGACGGTACAATTCTTCCGCCAAATGCGACCCCATAAAGCCGGCGCCGCCGGTAACCAACACTTTTTTCATAAATCCCTCACTTTAAAAATTAACCAAACAAATACTGATAATACGGGTGCGCCGGAGACTTTTTCACCAGCCACATCAACAATAGCGGCACGCCCAGCCCCAACACAACCAGTACCGATTGATAAACAATTTGATACCCCAACATCCACGGGGTAAGGTGGTAAATTATTTTGCTGGCAAGCGCCAGCACCGGCGAATGAATTAAATAAATGCCGAAAGATTTAACCCCGATTTCGCCGATTTTTTTGGCGGCGGGCAACGGCATATTATCAAAACCGATGAACGCCAGCATAAAAAAGATGGAATATATGCCATCCACCAGCGTTTCCTGACTGGCTATCCACTGTTGCCCCGATAATTTGAACAAAATTTCCCATTCCACAATACCCGCCAAATATGCCACAACCGTTCCCGCCACCAACCACCATTTCACACGCGCGGTCAGCGTTTTCAGTTGTTTCAGGTGAAAACTGACCACAATGCCCGCGGAAAACCAGAAAATATGCCCCGGAAAAAACCAACTCCGCCCCAGCCAATCAAGTCCGACATCCACATTCACAATGCCGGCATTTCGCACGCCGACCGCCAACAGTTGAACGAGCGCCGTCACCACCAACAGCGATTTCCACTCGCTTTTTGCCCACAGCACCAGCAGCGGCGACAGCAGGTACAATTGAATGAGCAGCGGCACATAATAATATGGTGGTTCGGTTTCGCCGAAGGCAAGCATTTGCACAACCTTCAATGCCGAAAACCGCTCGCCGAATGCTACCAGCATCCCCATTGCCACGGCAGACCACACCAAATACGGTATGACAATATTTTTCACCCGCACCCCAACGATATTCCAACCGACCGTGCGGTGCGTGCGTCCGGCGGCAAACGCCACAAAAAACCCCGACACAAACAAAAAAGCGGGAATAGCCACAATCACCAACTGCTCAATTGCGCGAATACCGAAATACGTCGCGCCGCCCAACTGGTCGAAATTGGGCACACTCACCGAGCGATAGCGGTCTGTCCACCAAAACATCGCGGTGAACCCCCAGCCGGTAGCGTGATACAAAACGGCGCTAAACGCCGCCAAACCATTAAGGTATAGTAAACGTCTAATCATAAAAAGTTTCGTTCCGTGATGGATGGTGTGTCAGTCAATCGGGATGGATGTGAGTTGCGCTTTGAAAATATGATTATCGGATGCTTCCACTTTTTTAATGTACGAGCGCATCGCATCCAGCACCGGCACCGATTCGCGGTCGAAAACTTCGCCCTGCAACAATTGCAACACTTCCAACCGATATTCTTTTGACTGGATGAAATGCGTGAAAATGGGCAAAAGTTTATAATACAGCCGAATAAATTCGTACCACACGTGTGCCCCGCCGGCGAGTTTATCGGCATACGGCTGCAAGGCGGCTTCGCTGAAATCGTTATGCTCAAATGCGTATTTTATCCGGTCAGCGGCAAATTTGGCGCTATACAGCGCCACACTCACCCCCGATGAGAAAATCGGGTCAACAAAACGTGCCGCATCGCCAACCAGCATAAAATTGTCGCCAACCAATTTTTTCATACTGTAACTGTAATCGCCTTCGCTTTTAAAGTCGTTAATGCGCCGGGCATTTTTCAGCGCACGCGCCAAATCGGGATTGGTGTTGGCATATTTGAAAAAATACGCTTCCACATCAAGTTTGGCTTCTTTGAAATTTTCTTTTTCGGTAACCACCCCCACCGATGTGACCGTTTCCGAGATGGGAATTTGCCACACCCAGCCCCGCTCAATCGGCAGAAAGTAAATGTGGATAAACTCCGCCGTGGGACCGTCGCCACGGTGCAAATCTTCAAACCAAGCGTGAACCGCATATTGGTTGAAAATCGGGTCTTTCTTTTTCAAATTCAGTTGGTTGCCCAACAACGTGCGCCGACCGCTGGCATCAACGACCATTTTGGCGGGCAATTCAAATTCTTTACCACCGATAGCAAACTTCACACCGGCAGCGCGCCCGTCTGCAAACAACACTTTTTTGACATTTACGCCCTGATACACTTTTGAACCCAGCGAGCGGGCGTGCTGCAACAGCAGTAAATCGAATTTGCTGCGGTCAACATGGTAGGTGTAATCTTGATTGATACCCGGCTGCGGAAATTCTCGAAACTCAATGGAAAATTCTCTGCCGGCAGGGGCGTGCCACGATGCGCCGTATTTTCTCACAAAACCTTCACGTTCCATGACAGGCAAAAAACCAATTTCATCGAAAACGCGGGTGGTAGATGTAACCAGCGACTCGCCGACGTGCGGGCGCGGGTGCATACCGCCCTCAAATATAACGTTGTCAATACCTGCCATCGAAAGATAACTTCCCAGCACAGAACCGGCGGGACCCCCGCCGATGATAATCACATCACTCATTCTTTTTGCTCCTTTTGTATTTTTTAGCCGAACACATATTGATAATATTTCTGCACCGGAGATTTTTCCATCAACGCCATCAGCAGCAGGGGTATACCCAAACCGAGCACAATGAGCACCGGTTGGAATAAAATTTGGTATGCCAGCAGCCACGGCAGCAGCAGATATATCGCGCGGGCGGTGTATTCCATCACCGGCACGTGTGCCATATAAATGCCGAAAGATTTGCCGCCCAGATTACCCAACTGCCGCGAAAGTGGTATGGAGACGTTGGCAAAGGCAAAAAACGCGAAGATGAACGCAAGCGAATAGACATTATCCAGCAGTGTTTCTCGGTGAGCCATACCGATATGCCCCGACCATTGGATGTACAATTCCCACTCGATAACCCCCAGCGCGTAGGTAACAACGGTTAACCCCAGCCACGCCCATTTATAGGGGGCTAGCCACGTTTTCAAACCTTTCAGGTGGAAACCGGCAACCACCCCCAACGTGAACCAGAAAGCGCGTGCCGGGAAAAACCATTTCGGCACTTTATCCACAAAGGGTTGTATTGCCGTCGGAACATCGAACCCCAAAATGACCGGATATTGCAAAACTTGTACGGTCAGTTGCAGTATCAAAGCCGCCAATAGCAGCAACTTCCATTGTTTTCTCGCCAGCGGCACCAAAATCGGTGAAAAAAGGTAAAATTGACACAGCAAAATCACATAATAATATGCGGGGGTTGCCCCGCCGGTCAGCAGCAATCGCCCGTACTCCGACAGCGAAAGCCGACGCCCGTCCAAAACCAACCACGCCACAAATGTCAGCAGCGACCACAGCAGGTAGGGTATCAGCATATTTTTTATTCTCGCGCCGACAACCGTCCAGCCGACGGTTTTATGTGTCCGTCCGGTGGCAAACGCGATGAAAAACCCGGACACAAACAAAAACGCGGGAATACTGACCACTATCAGTTGCTCAATCAGCCGGAACGCATAATATGCCGCGTTGCCGGCTTGCTCGAAATTTGAAGCGGCATCGGGCATATACCGGTACACCCATGCAAACATTGCCACAAAACCCCAACCGGTCGAATGGAACAAAATAACGCCCAAAATTGCCAGCCCGTTGAGTATCAGCAGTTTTCTAATCATAGCGTACCGTCGGTTGCTGCCCGTTGACCGTCAATTTTTATACCGCCGCTTGTGCACTTTTCAGATAATTTGCCAACGCATCCACGCTGAAAAAATTCTCGTATACCACATCTTCATCGGGAACCTGAAAATTGAACCGGTCTTCAATAAAAGCGACCAATTGCAAAATTCCCAGCGAGTCAATAATGCCCGCCCCCAACAAATCATCGGCGGGGGTAATATCAATATGTCGCCCTTTGACCAATTCTTTTTTGATGTAATCCATTAAAATTGTTTGTGTGTCCATTTTTCTCTCCTGAAAAATATGATGGGTTGAATTTGTCACTCGCCGGTTGCTTGCGCCTGCAATTCGCGGCGATTGATTTTTCCCGTTGAGGTGCGGGGGAAACTATCGGTGACGATAATTTTTGCCGGCATCGCATACGGCGGCAATTGTTTGCCGATGTGGGTTTCCAAATCTTCTATTGAGATGCTGCCGCCGTCTTTTACGATGATGGCGGCTTCAATTAAATTGCTTCCCTGCCCGTCGGGGACGGGATAGACGGCGGCTTCTTCCACCAACTCATACGATACCAGCGCGGATTCAATTTCGCCCAGTTCCACCCGATAGCCGCGCGTTTTAATTTGGTGGTCTTTCCGCCCCAGATATTTCAGATTGCCATCCGGCAGTTGCCGAACCAAATCGCCGGTGCGATAGTAAATGTCATCCAAATAGCCATACACTTTCCGCCGCAAGAAACCGCGTTCGGTTCTTTCCGGCTGTCCCCAATAGCCGCGCATCACAATGGGACCACGAATGAGCAGTTCGCCCGTTTCACCCGGCGAAACGGGTTGGTCGTCGGCATCCACTACCAAGCCGTCCGCATTTTCACACACAATACCGATGGGAATCGGTTCGTCTGTTTCCGGCAGGGTTTCCACATGATAGTAGGTGCACACATTCGTTTCGGTGGGTCCGTACAGATTGCTGAATCTGACGCCGGGTAATTTTGCCATTAACTGCCGCAAATGTTTGGTGGGAAACACCTCTCCAGCAAAAAGCAACCACCGCAGCGAACTGAAATCTCGCTGCTCGATGCCGCCGCGCAGTAACATTTGGATGAGCGCAAAAGGCACGGAATACCACACCGTGATTTTTTCGTTTTCTATCAGCCGCGACAGGCTTGCCGGAAATTTGGTCAATGCTTCGGGAATGACCACCGTGGTTGCCGCCGCCAGCGCACCGGCGAAAATATCGAAGGTAGACAGGTCGAAATGCAACGGGGCGTGATTGCTCAACCGGTCTGTGGGACGCAAGCCATAGGTTTCCGCCGCCCAGCGCGCAAAACTCAACC
>CAYPNZ010000088.1:5033-8699 GCA_964411845.1 uncultured Anaerolineaceae bacterium | reverse complement strand
TGCCTATGCGCCCGCCACTGCCATTTGCAGGGGTATATTTTCGCCTGCCATGTCCCCGGCAATGCCGTCGGGGAGCAGATGGGTCAGGGTGACGGGCACGATTTGGTTATAGCGGTCGCCCGCGGCAAATGCCGAAACGCGCACGTAATTGTCGGTTAAACCGTGCCACAGGTAGCCGCCCGCCGTTTCTTCTGCCGTTTCCCACAGCACAGACAGCGTTTGCCCGATGAGCGCCCGCCGAAATGCGCGTTCGTGCCGCGCCGAAAGGTCGTGCAATTGCCGGCTCCGTTCGTGCGCCACCTGCGGGTCAACCTGACCGGGCATATGTGCCGCGGCAGTCCCCGCCCGGGGAGAATAGCGGAAAATATGCGTGCCGCTGAATGCCATTTGGTCAATAAACGCCAGTGAATCGGCAAATTCCGCGTCCGTTTCCCCCGGAAACCCGACAATGATGTCGGTGGTAATGCCGATGCCCGGCACGGCGGCGCGGGCAGATTCTACCAGCGCGGCAAATTGCGTTTGGCTGGTGCGACGCGCCATCCGCCGCAAAACGGTATCGCTGCCGCTTTGCAGGGGCAAATGAAGGTGTCGGCACAAACGGGGATTTTCCCACAGGCTGAAAAAATCGGCATCCAAATCCCACGGTTCCAACGATGACAGCCGCAGGCGGGGAATATCGGTTTCTGCCAAAATGGCGCGCACCAACGCCGAAAGTCCGTGCGGGTTGCCGCGGTCATGTCCAAATGAACCGAGATGCACACCGGTGAGCACCGCTTCTTGATAGCCCGCCGCCGTCAACCCGTGAATTTCATTTACCACTTCGGTGATGGTTCGGCTGCGCCCCGCGCCGCGCGCCGCCGTGACGATACAAAACGTGCAGCGGTTGTCGCAGCCGTCCTGCACTTTTACAAAAGCGCGGGTATGTTCGCCGGGCGTTGGCAGCGGAAATGCGGCATCGGGGGCGGGAATATCGCCCATGGGGGGCAGCAGCCCCGCAGCGACAATTTTTTGCAGCAGGTTGTCTTTTTCGGTATTGCCGACAATCAAATCAACATCCAGCGCGGCGATGGCTTCCGGCTCCAGTTCGGCATAGCAGCCCGTTACCACAATTGCCGCAGCGGGATTATCTTTTTTCAACCGCCGAATCTTTTGGCGAGAGGTTCGGCTGGCAATATGGGTTACGGTGCAGGTGTTAAACACACACAAATCGGCGGGTTCGCCGGCACCCACCACTTGATGTCCGGCAATTTTAAACTGCCGGCTCAAACTTTCAATTTCGCTGATATTCAATCTGCAACCGATAAAATCCAATCGAACACGCACAATTGTTGCCTGCCTGTCTTTTAATCTGTGTACAAGGTATACCGACACAGTCGGTTTTTGTCAATTTCGGGTATAAAAAAAGCCCGCCAACCTTGTGGCGGGCTTGCAAAAAACAACGATTATCCCAGTTTAAACATATTCTGGAATTTCATCGCCAAACCCATATCGCCTTTTAATTTGACTTTGCCCTGCATAAAAGCGTTCATCGGGTTCAATTTGCCGATGACCATATCCATATAATCCTGCGCGTCCATAGTGAGGGTCATGGTGGGGTTTTCCACCGGTTCGCGGGTAACGGTGGCTTTGCCATCGGCGATATTGACCACCCACGTGCCGCCGTCTTCGCCGGACAGGTCTATTTGCACGGTGGCGTTCACGCCCTGCGCTTTTTCGGGCACAAAAGCAGCGGGCATTTTATCGAAAAGGTCTTGGGGTTTCATAGTGTCTCCTTTTGCGGTAGGTTACGGGTCATAAAAGACTGACTGCTGACTGCTGACTGCCATTATATCGCATCCGGGGCAGATGTCAATTTTTTATAACGCAGTGCGTAATATCAGCGCCATTGCATGTCAAGGTCGAAAAAGATATTTTCGATGGAATCGTTCCGCACCCGCACAAAATAAGTGGTATCGGACATCAAATAGCCGTCCCACGTGAAGAGTTGGGAGTTGTTTTCGGCATTATAGGTTTGCCGCGAACCGACCCCCATCGGCGACATTTGGTCGCCCGTGCCCCGCAGCCAAATGTTCAATTGCGGTTGGGTATACAATTCCACGTTCACATCGTTGGCAACATAGCCTGCACCCGGCGATATTTTCAGGTACATGGTATAGTGTCGCTGTTCCGGTTCTTTCTGTTCAAAATTTTGGAACCGGAACCGCAGCCATACATCTTCTCCGGCTTTTAAATACCCTTTGTTGTGCCCGACGGTCATCGTTTTGGGATGAGCGATGTCGGTACCCGGCGCGACTGAATCCGGCACGACCACATTTTGCGTCCGTTGGGCGGGCAATACCGAAGTTGACACCACACCGTTGGGGCTGTCGCCCAGTTCGGTGTTCGGCACATCACCTTCCAGCAGATAATAATCTACCGGTTCGTCGGAATCGTTGCGCACACGGATGAAATAGCGGTCACCGTCAATGATGACGCCTTTCCAGATGTGCTCACCGGTGTTCGGGTCGCCGTCACGAGAAACCACCGCGCCGGCGCCGGTGTTTTGCATGTCATCCGGCGTGCCGCGCATCCAAATGCCGTATTGGTCGCCGGTGAAAAGTTCAAAATTCACCCGGTCGGTAATATTGCCGTTGCCGGGGGTGGTGAACAGGGTTAATGCCATTTCCTCGAACGGATTATCGTCAAAATTATCTTTGATGAACGAATACCAGTGTTCGGCGTGTGGTGCCAACCGATTGACGTTTCGCGGCAGAAATGCCAGCGGGTTGTTGGGATAGATGCTGTTGTCGGCGTTGGGGTCTACCGGCACGGCTTCCGGGGCGGCTGCGGCGGCGGGCGCCACCGGAGCGGTTTCTGCCGCCGGTTTGCCCGTTGTATCGCCGAACCAACCCATTGCCGCGGCGTTTTTCAGCCATTGGGCGGCTTCTTCCGCCGAAAGTCCCTGCAATGCCTGCGCGGTGAGCAGCCATTTTGAATCGGGATTGGCGGGGTCGAACGCAGGTGCGGCGCTCGGTTTAACGCGGTTGCGGGCACTGACATTCACCGTACCGCTATCGGTGGTGGGCACGGCGTTCTTCTGCGGCAGCGCCACCAAATGGTAATCGGCGGTCAGGTCGGTGGTGTTGCGCAGATGGACATAATAGATTTCATCGGCGGCTACCGTGCCCGCCCACAACCGTTCGGCGGTATTCGGGTCGAAATCGGCTTCGACGAGTTGCCCGCTGCCGGTTTTTTTGCCGCGCGGTTCGCCGCTTTCCAAAAACGATTTCACCTGCGCGAAGGTGTACACATCGAATGTAACCTGCCGCGCGGTGCGGCTGTCTCCCGGTTTGAAAACGAGTTCCAAAATGATGGATTGTACATCGCCGCCCATATCGCTTTGGCTATATGAATACCAAAATGATTCGCCCGGTGCCAGCGAACCGACATTCAAACCGGTGCTCAACAAGCGGGCGGCGTAAGGGGTGCTGCCCACGCCCTGCTGCGCCGAAGCGGGAATGGCGACAAATATCAATACAATGCCAAAAATCAGCAGAATTTTAATTTTCTGTTTCATCATCCCCTTCTTTCAAATAACGCTGAACCTATTGAACCTTCAGTTCAGAGTCCATGTCCAATTTTCGGGCGACCACAAGGGTCGCCCATGCGAATCTCGTTTGGTTTTGC
>CAYPNZ010000088.1:0-5023 GCA_964411845.1 uncultured Anaerolineaceae bacterium | reverse complement strand
GTCTACGGGCTACTCAGGGTGTGTGCTGCAACCGATTTGCGCAAGTCCCGATTTAGTGCTTCACCTTCATTCCCCGGCTACCAGCGCGTTGCTTTCGTCCCAACATTCGCAGGCGGTTTTAATTTCGTCGCCGCGAACCATTGTGCCGTCATACGGCGCGTTGCCCGCTTGCACCCGCCAGCCGGACAACACAAACGGCACACGCCCGCCGGCGGGAATCCATTCGCCGTTATAGCGACGCGCAATGTGCAAATGGCTGGCATCTGCCACGCCGCCTTCGCAACTGGCATACCCCAGCACATCCCCCGCCGAAACCAACTGTCCCTGTGTCAGCGAATCATCCGCCACCATGTGCAGGTACAGCACCACCCAGCCTGTTTGCAGGTTCCCGTCTGCATCCAAATCGAGGTAGGTTTCGCCTTTGCTGCCGAGGAATATCCGCCCGGCGGCAACCGCCGTCAGCGGCACATCGGAATAATAGCAACTGCCCAACACGTCCGGCGGACCGAAATCAATTGCCGCCAGCGCGCTGCCCGTGCCGTAACCTTCGTGCGGACCGCCGGTGTAATAGAAGGTGTCGCCCGCCTGCCACGGCAGTTCCATCGCCGGCTGAACCAACGTTGCCGGCACAATGGGGCTGATTTCGCGGGCATACGGGTCGCCGAACATCTTTTTGTAGGTTTTGATGAAGCCATCCGCGCCGATTTCGGTTTGCCAGGTGTCCCAATCGCTGTTCACCGCCAGCGCGTTCATAATGCCGACCGTGCCCGCATTCATACCGGCGGGCACCAGCGCCCGTCCGCCGCGATGAAATTTGACGGTGGTCATGCCGCTACGTTTGTAATTGTAATAGCCCTGATTAACCATTGCCGCCGTCCAACTCATCTGCCGGTACAGACTGTCGGCATACGGATTGCCCACGCCCAACGGGCGCGCGGCGGTGGGTTGCGGCTGTGTGACCCACCCGCTGTAATATTCCAGCAGCGCCAGCATCACCCGCGGACCCACGCTGAATTGCCGCGCCAAATGTTCGATGATTTCCGCGCCGGAAAGGGGAATGCCGTTTACCCGCTCGGAATAGCCCGCCAAAAAGCCGTTTTGTTCGCGCACGTACCTTTCCACATCGAACCCGACATACGCCGGGCTGAACACGGCTTCGCTGTCGGGCATCAACCGCACCGACGGCGCAGTGCGGTTCACATTCAACGGTACGCGCAGCGTTTGCCCCACGTGAATGATGGCATTTTCATTCAGCCCGTTGAGCGTCAGCAATTCTTCCAGTGAAATATCATACGCATAACTGATGCCGCCCAGAGTATCGCCCGCGCGGACGGTGTAATTTTCCACCGGCGGGGTCATCGGGGTGGGGAGTGGCATGGGGGGCACATCGGTGGGGATGGGGGTGGCGGCGGGTATGGTCGGTGTGTCTGCCGGCGCGGCGATAGTCACCGGCTGTGCGGCGGCAGGCTGTTGGGCGGCGGCGGTCGGTGCCGATGCCGGTTGTGTCGGCACGGCGGCAGGCGGTTGTTTTTCGCTGCGACAGGCGGCTGCCGTCAGCAAGATGAGTATCAGCGGGATGAATTTTCGCAATTATAACCTCTGATGATGTTTTGGGCGGTTGCGGGTTGCCCCGACATATCATCGGACATTATACGAAAGTTGAGGCAAATCGGAAAACAGCGCATCCAACCGTGCGGTGCGGAAGAAAGCGCGGTACGCCGCCGTTTCCGCCAGCAGGTCGCGCAGGGCGGTTTGCAGGGCAGATGCGTCACGGCGAGGGGCGGCATGGTCGGCGCGAACGACCATCATATCATCGGTGCGGGCGATGGTGCGCAATTTGCCGCGCGCGATGAGCCAGTCGAGCGCGAGCCGCACGGTGGCTTCTCGATGCACCATGGCGGCGGCAATATTGGCAATTGCCAATTGTCCGGCATCGTGTGCCAGCGCATATTTTATCAACCCCATCAGATACGCCATAAATGCGGGGGGGGTATCCAGCGCCGAGAGCCGCGCCACCACCCGCACGTTTTCCGGCTGCAACCGCGAAAGCATCTCGCGCAGTACATCATCGCCGGGGGGCGATTGCCAGATGACCAGCGTTTTCAGCGGCGGCGACAGGGTTTCCAGCCGGGTGAGCCGCGCCGCGCCGGGCAGTTTTTCGTTTGCCCAAAAGACCGCATCGGGCAGTTGCAGCAGCGTGCGGGGGTTTTCTGCGGTGCGCCAATCTTCGATGTGCCGTTTCGGGCGGGTGACGGGCTTTTCGCGCAGGCGGGCATCTTGCCACACCAGTTGTACCCCGCCGCCGCGAAAATCGTCGCGGGCGATGGTCAATGCCACATCGAATGTCCCTGCGGGCGGCGGGGTGTCGGCGCTGTTCCACCAAATGAGTTGCGCCGTGTCGCCCGCATCATTTGCCACCGTAACCCGCCGATGCGTCCGCGCGCGTCCGAAAACGGTTGTCCGTTCCACCCGCACGTCATTTACCGCCAGGGTGACGGGCGGATTGCCCGCGCCAAACGGGGCAAGTTGCCGGACGGTCGCCAGCAAATCGGCATTTAAATCCGCCAAACTGACCACCGCGTCAATGGTCAATTCCGGCTGAAATTGCGCCACACACGCCGCCAACGCCGCCGAAACGCCGCGCCGAAAATCGTTGAGCCGGTCTTCCGGCAGCGCCAGCCCCGCCGCCAGCGGATGCCCGCCGAAAGTGTCGAGCAGGTCGGCTTGGGTTTTGATGGCGCGGTGAATATCGCAGCCGGCAATACTGCGTGCCGAACCGCGCAATTGCCCCTCGCGGCGGGTCAGCAGGATGACCGGTTTGCGCAGTTGCCCCACCAGCCGGGTGCATGCCAGCCCCAGCACGCCCGGATGCCAGTCGCGCGCCGCCAAAACGATGGCGTTTTGTTCCGCCAGCGACGGCGCATCCGCCAGCATGCCGAGCGCCTGCACCACCGTGCGGTCAACCAGCAATTTGCGGCGGTCGTTCAGCGCATCGAGTTGCGCCGCCAAAATGCGCGCCCGCCCCCAATCGTCGGTGGTCAGCAGTTCCACGCCTTCGGTGGCATCGCCCAGCCTGCCGAGCGCGTTCAGGCGCGGTGCCAGCCAAAAACCGATATGCTCGGCGGTGAGATTTTCCGGCTGTAAATTGGAAATTTCGCACAGCGCCCGCACGCCGAGCCGTTCCGCGCGCCGCAACGTTTGCAAACCGCCCTGCAACAAATAGCGGGTATCGCCCGTTTGCCGCGCCACATCCGCCACAATGCCCAACGCCACCAAATCGAGCAGTGCATCTGCCGCCGTGCGATTTCCCTGTGCTGCCGATAACGCCTCTGCCACTTTGAACGCCACCCCGACGCCGGGCAATTCGCGCAGGGGATGGCCGGCGGGAAGCCGTTTGGGATTGATGACCGCGTCGGCG
The DNA here is from genome assembly GCA_964411845.1 of uncultured Anaerolineaceae bacterium. Taxonomy (GTDB): domain Bacteria; phylum Chloroflexota; class Anaerolineae; order 4572-78; family 4572-78; genus JANTHQ01. The sequence goes on along the minus strand of CAYPNZ010000088.1, from coordinate 1,605 downwards.
GGGGGGAGTGTGTCGGGCAGGTCGTGATGGTCGGTGATGATGATTTGAGCGCCGGCGGCATGCACCGTCGCCACGGCATCGTGGGCGGCAATACCCGTATCGCAGGTGATGACAAGTTTTGCGCCGGTGCGCAGTTCCTCCGCCAGATTTTCCGGGCGGATGCCGTGCCCTTCGGTGAGCCGGTGGGGGACGTGACAGCGCACGTTTGCCCCGAATTTCCGCAGGATGGACACCAACAGCGCGGTAGACGTTTGCCCGTCCACATCAAAATCACCCCACACCAAAACGGGTGTTTGTGCCGCGATAGCATCGCCCAGCAGCGATACCGCCGCATCCATATCGGGCAGGTCGGTCGGCGGGGCGGGCTGATACGCGGCGGGGTCGGTGAAAGCGCGGGCGGCTTCAACCGTGCGAATGCCGCGCTGCACCAGCAATCGCGCCAGCAGTGGATTCTTCGCCCACGCCAGCAGGTCGGGGGGGATATGCGGTTCGGGGTAAAATTTCCATTTCATGATTCTACTGAAAAAGGGGTAAAATTAAACCACAGCGGCACAGAGAAAAATAAGGTTTGAGCGCTAAAAATTCAGGAGCAAATACCAATTCCCCGATAAATTTAATCTTTTTCTCAAAAACATTCAAAACTCTGCGTCTCTGTGCCTCTGTGGTGAAAAATCGATCTTTTCTCAAGCGAGTCATTTCATCTTTTTGAAAGTGAACGCATGCGCACCTGCAATCAGTATGCAATTTCGGCGACCTGCTCCCAATCCAAATCGAAATCATCAAAAGCAAAATCGTCTTCAAATTCATCGAGCGGACCCGCCACATCGCCCCGTTCGCAAAAAGAGCGGAAGGCGCAAAAGCGGCACGGGCGGTCGTCATCCGTCAGCGGGAAGGTGTCGGCGGCGGTAATTTGGGCGATGAGATTCGCCACAAACGATTCATCCGCTGCCAATTGCGCCGCACTATACGGGATGGTCTCCGGTTCGGCGGGTGCAGCGGTGAACCAGTATATCAGCGTGATGGCATCGGCGGAAACCGGCTGCCTCAATAGCGATGCGCCCGTTTTTGCCAGCACCAGCGGATAGACTCGGCTTTGCGCCCGCGCGCGGATGCGGTCGCTGCGGGGACGGCGCAAATTCGTTTTCCAATCCACAATCAGCACCCGCCCGTCGGGCAACACTGCCAACAGGTCGAATTTTGCCGCCAGCCGCCAGCCGTTCAGCACGGTTGCCAGCGTCACTTCGGGAAAAAGTTGCACCCCGTCCGCAAAAAGTTCGGCGGGGCGGTGCGCCAAATAATTGTGCCACATTGCCGCCAGTTCCGGCGACGGGTCATTTTCGGCGAGCGCGGTTAACGCGGGCAAAGGCATGCCCAGAGCATGCTGGTGCACCAGATAGTGAAAATCGCTGCCCAGTTTCATCCGCCGCTCCGATTCCTGCACCGGCGCCGTCTGCACGGCGGGCCACTGCAATCGCTGGCGATAGCGCAGGTCGAAGCGGCGCGGGCAGGTCAGGTAATCCTGCAGATTCGATTGGGTAAACCGGAAATCTTCGGGAAGCATACCACCTCCATTTTCATCTCTGTGCATACATTATAAAACGGGAG
>CAYPNZ010000087.1:0-8724 GCA_964411845.1 uncultured Anaerolineaceae bacterium | reverse complement strand
TCCGCCCCCAATCGCTCCGCGCACAGGTTTGCCGAGCGCCGGGTGCAGCACGGCGATGCCGGCGTGCTCGGCGGCATGCAGAGTGCCGGTGTAAGAAAAATCCGGGATGACGAATTCCCGCTCAACGGGCATGAGAAAGCCGTATAGCCATACATCCAGCCGTAAATCATCGGAAAGCCCGCGCAGCAGGGTCATCGGCACGTGGGTGTGAGCGTTTACCAGCCCGGGCGAAACAACGGTGCCGTGGCAATCAATGGTGCGGGCGGCGGTAAATTGTGCGGCAAGGGTATTGCTGTCGCCCACCGCCACGATGCTGTCGCCGCGCACGGCAACCGCGCCGTCGGGAATAATGTCGCCGTTGGCGTTCATGGTGATGACATAGGCATGGGTAAATAGGGTGTCAATTTGTTGGGTCATTGTGTTCTCCTGTGAAAATATGGTCAGCCGGTGTAAAAAACAAGCCGGCAAGCGCCGGCTCGTTGTTCAGCGGAAAGTGCGCACCAATAAAGGGGTTATCGGCGCACGACTACCATTCATCATCATCCAAATCGGGCAAGTCACCGCTCAACGGGTCAACAAAGTCTTCAAACGGGTCTTCATCCACGCCCAGTTCGTCCACCAGGTCGTCATCTTCCCAATCGTCTTCGTCCAAAACGTCATCCAGCAGTTCGTAGGTTAAGCAGCCTTCTTCCGGGTCGTAAATGATTTTGTCGGAAGAGCAGTGCCCGTCTTCCCAAAAGATGCAGTCAATTGCACGACATGTAATCTTTGTCATTAATCTTTCCCCCATACGTCAAAAAGGTAACAACGAATTTTACCCAATATACACGGTTTTTTGTGTCAAGGCAACTAGGAAAAAGGTTTGAGTGGTAAATTTATTGCCCCAACATCGAATCTAATTTGGCGCGCAGGTCGGCGGCAGGCATTGCTCCCAAGAATTTTTCGCCGTTGAAATAGAGCGTCGGGGTAGAGTCGATGCCGCGTGCATCGCCGTCTTGGCTGTCTTTTTGAATTTCGGCGGTTTTTTGGTTGGTATCCATACATTTGTTGAAGGCGTTGGTATCCAGCCCCACTTGCGCCGCGATGGATTTTATACCCGACGGGGCGAAAATTGCGTCGCCGCGGGCTTGGTTGGCAAAAACCGCGTCATGATATGCCCAAAAAGCATCAGCGCCTTGGTCAAGGGCGCATTCGCCGCCGCGTGCCGCCGCCAGTGTGCGCGGGCTGAGCACAAAATTCCGAAAGACAACTTTTATTTTGCCGGTTTTGATGTATTCATCGCTGATAGAATCGAGCGTGGCGGCAAAATCTCGGCAGTGCGGGCAGCCGAAATCGCTAAACTCTTCCAACACCACTTTTGCGTCGGCGCCCCCTTTGAACGGCTGACCGTCGGCGGTGATGCCGGTGGGGTAATCAACCGTTACGGCTGCCACTACCGGTTTGGTGGCGTTTTGGTTGAAAATGACCAGCCCGCCAACCACTATCAATACTGCCGCCGCCGCGATAATCAGCGGCAAAGCGCTGTTTTTCTTTTTGGGTTGGGGGCGTCGTCGTTTTGTTTTTGCCATCGTTCAATCTCCTGTGGAATAAGGTATGTGAGACCCGCGCCAATCGAGCAGCCAAACATCAACCGTTGTGCCGGCGGGGATGAATTTTACGCCGCTGGGCACAACGACCAGCGCATTGGCGTTAACCAGCGATGACAGAATGCCCGACCCCTGCACCAGCACGCCGCTGCCACGGGTGGTTACTCGATATTCGTCTTCGGTTTGGAACAAATATGCCCGCATATAATGCTGCCTGCCGCTGTTGTGCACATCTTCAACCAGTTGCGCTTTGAGCATCGGTTTTTCCGCCGAAAGATGCCCGCCGAGTTTCAAAATGGCGGCGCGGGCGAAAACCTCGAACGCCACCACCGATGCCACAGGATTACCCGGCAGCCCGATGAGCGGCACGCCGTTTACCAGCCCGAAAGCCAGCGGCTTGCCCGGTTTGATGTCTACCTGCCAAAAGTGCATTTCGCCCTTTTGCGCCAGCACGTTTTTCACCACATCATAATCGCCCGCCGATACGCCCGCCGACGACAGCAGCAAATCAATGCCCTGCGACAATCCCGCTTCGATTTTTTCGACCAAATCGGCAGCCGTATCGCGCGCCACGCCCAGCGGCACGGCAATAGCGCCGTAACTTTCTACCAGCGCGGTGAGGGTATATTCATTTGAATTGCGAATTTTCCCCGGCGACAGCGGCTCATCCACCCCCACCAGTTCATCGCCGGTGGCTAAAATACCCACCCGCGGAATTTTGTGTACCTGCACGCGACCTTTGCCCACCGCCGCCAGCATACCGACATCCTGCGGGCGCAGAGCGTGTCCGCGGCGCAGCACCACCGTTCCCGCCGACACATCTTCGCCCGGCTCGCGGATGTTATCTCCTTCTGCAGCAGCATGAAAAATTGCCACATGTCCCTCCGGCAAATTCGGGTAATCGGTAAATTCGCCGGTATCTTCAAACCGAATGACCGCCGTTGCCCCGGCGGGGACGGGCGCACCGGTCATAATTCGCACGGCAGTGCCGGGGGCAAGCGGTGCGGCGGGGGCATCTCCGGCAGCGATATACCCCGTTACGGGCAGAATAACCGGTTTATCGGGGGTGGCGGCAGCGGTGTCGGCAGCCATAACGGCGTATCCGTCCATTGCCGAATTGCGGAAAGGGGGAATATTATCCACCGCGCGGACATCTTCTGCCAGCACCCGGTTGTATCCCCGGGTGATGGAAATTTCTTCGGCGGGCAGGGGAGTGATATGAGATAAAATTTGGGTCAATGCGTCGCGGACGGGTAATAATGCCATAAAATTCTCCGGCGGAAAATGTGTATCCAACAGTAGTGCGATAGTATAGCATACGCATTTTATTCGTCAACCGACCCTTGGGCAATTGATTTTAAATAGTGGCTCAACCGCAAGTTACCCATTGCCATGACCTGAAGTTCAGGCTTAAAATTCAAGCCGACTGAAAGTCGGCTTATGTTTTTAGCCCCGAAATTTATTTCGGGGCGAGACTGAAACTGAAACGCACCCGGAAACGCATCTATGTTTGAAGAAAATGCGTTCATCGGTTACAATAGAGATAATAAAACGGCATTCGGTGAGCAGTACGATTACCCCGCGCCCAACCGGGTGTCAGGCGAAAACGGCATTCTTGATTTTGTAATTTCAAAAAACAATATACCGCCGAAAAAACCACAAAAACCACAAAATATAGTGGTTGCACCCATTTCATCATCGCGGTTAGTGTTCGTTCCGGTGATTCGAGTTCTTTCAAGTGAAAACAAGTTTTCGACGACGACAATTTTTAATACTGCTGGCTTTTGCGCTGATTCCATTGTTGTTTGCTTTGGGAGTAGCCTTGCCCGGTGCTCGTCGTGCGGCGGAACAACGTATGCTCGACCAACTTGAAGTGGTGGTAAATTTATTTGTGGTGCAAATCAACACCCAACTTGCCGATACACATTACACCACCCGTTTACTGGCACACCATACACCGGTGCGAGAACGGTTGCAAGCATACATCATAAACCCAAACCCCCAAACGCGAGATGATTTGCTGCAACTGATAGAGCGCACCGCCGCGTCGCATACCGGTGTCAACGCCATCGCCTTTTTGTCTCCCGATACCGGTGATGTATTACTTTCTTCCGACCCCCAACACGCTATTCGCCAATATGACAATTTAAAAGAAATGTTATTGCGGGTGCAAAATTCCGGCAAAATGCACTTTACGGTAGCATACCCATTCGATGATTCGCCGCCATTGATGGTAGCGGCTGTGCCCGTTTTCGCTGATGATGATTCTGTATTGGCTATAGAAGTCGTATACATCAGCGTGGATACTGTTATGAACAGTGTCGAAAAAAGTGTGAAAAACATTGAAACGGGGCGTGTGTATTTGGTTGACGGGGTTGGGCGCTTGCTGTCATACTCTCCGGCAACCATGCCCGCCGTTGAGCGGTATACGGTATTGCATACGGTTGCCGCCGACCGATTGCGAGCCGGGGAATCCGGCGTTGCCACATATTACGATGCGCAGGGGAATGCCGTGGCAGGCGGCTATCGCTGGCTGCCGGATTTAAATATCGGCGTTATTGTGGAAATGGACAGAAGCCTCATCACCGATTCACTGTACCACATTCTGTTGTGGTCGTTGGCGCTGGTGTTGGCAATGATGGTACTGGCAGGGCTTGCCGCCCGCCGCTTGAATGTGTGGCTAATGTCGCCATTGACGCAACTTACCGCAGCGGCACGTGAAGTGCAAGCGGGAAATTTCTCTTTTCGGATAGAAGCGCCGGCGGATGATGAATTCGGGCGGCTTGCCGCCACATTCAACCATATGGCAGACAAACTCGAAGCATCGCACCGAACCCTGGTGCAGCAGGTGCAAGCGCGCACCGCCGAATTGCAGGCTGCCAACCAACGACTGCATCGGGAAATTGAAGAGCGTATGCACGTTGAAGCCAAATTGCGCCAAAGTGAAGCACGTTTCCGCGCGGCATTTCTCGCCAGTCCCGATGCGGTGACAATTACCCGTTTGGATAACGGGCAATATGTTGAAGTGAACGACAGTTTCACTCAAATAACCGGCTATACATACGATGAAACCATCGGTAAAACGGCACTTGAAATAAACATTTGGGCAAATCCCGCCGACCGTCGCTATATGGTAAACATTTTGCGCGAGCACGGCGAAATCAGAAACTTTGAAACAAAATTCCGTGTCAAAGACGGTTCCATTATTGACAGCGAATTGTCTGCCAGAGTTATCCCCATTCAGGGAATGCCGCATATTGTGGTAATCGCCCGCGATATGTCTTATCTCAAGCAAACGGAACGGGCTTTGCGCGAAAGCGAAATGCGCTACCGCAGTATTTTTGAAAACTCGCCCGTTTCACTGTGGGAAGAAGATTTTTCGGCGGTGAAAGCCTATCTGGAAACATTGCAATCCGACGGCATAAAAGATATTCCCGCATACCTGCGCGAAAATCTCGACGCGGTGAAAAAATGTGCCGCATTGGTGCATATTTTGGATGTAAACCGCGCCACGCGCGTACTTTTTGCCGCACAAACCAAAGAAGAACTCACCCAAGATTTGACGAGAATTTTTTTGCCCGAAACGTATCCTGTTTTTGCCGAACAAATTATTGCCTTGTGGGAACAAAAATCGTATTTTACGGCTGAACAGGTGGAACAAACCCTTTCCGGGCAAAAAATTTATGCGCATATAAGTTTGTCTCCGGCGCCGGGTTACGAAGAATCGCTGGCAAGAGTGTTCGTCTCGGTGCAAGATATGACCGTGCAGGTACACGCCCAACAAGCCATCCAAAAACACAATCAGGAATTATCGCTGTTGAACCATATCATTGCCGTATCGGCGCTGGAAATGGACGAAACACCCATTTTCGAGACTGCCTGCCACGAACTGGCACAAGTTTTCAATGCGAGCCGGGCGGCGGTTTTCATTGCCGATGAAACGATGACCACCGCTATCCTTGCCGCCGAATATCGAGACAGCCGATTATCGTCCATGCGCAATTGGAAAATTCCCCTGCAAAAAAACTTTGTTTTCCGCTATTTGATGGCACATCAAGCGCCCCTGTTGGTGGGCGACACCGAAAAAGATAGTCGTTTTGCGAAATACGAAAGATTATTGCACAAATATCGCATCGGGGCATTTATGTTGTGTCCCATCATCATCAACGGGCGCATTATCGGCGCGATGGGCGTTGCCACCGAAACGCCGCGCCATTTTGCCGCTCAGGATGTTAACCTGCTGTGGAGTGTCGCCGACCAGATTTCCGGAGTGATGACCCGCATTCGTCTGTCTGCCGAACACCAGCGGTTGGTTGCCGCCATCGAGCAAATCGGCGAAAGCCTCATCATCACCGATACCGATAACCGCATTGTGTATGTCAACCCCGCCTTTGAAAAAACAACCGGATACACCCGGCACGAAGTGCTGGGTGAGCCGATTGGCATTTTGTACCCACTCGACGAAACGCAATGGCAAGCCCGCTGGAATGCCGTGGCGCAAGGGCAGGTATGGCAGGGTCAAATTGTCACCAAAATGAAAAACAACCAGCGGTTGATAGAAGATGAAGTGCTCAGCCCGCTGCGAGACAAAAATCAGGAAATTGTCGGATTTGTTTCTGTGCGGCGCGATATTACCCGCGAAGTGGAATTGGAAAACCGGTACCATCAAGCGCAAAAAATGGATGCCATCGGGCGATTGACCAGCGGGGTGGCGCACGATTTTAACAATGTATTGACGGCAATTAACGGTTTTGCCGAATTGATGCTGCGCCGGTTAGACCCGGATGATTGGGAACATGGTATGGTCACCGGCATTTTAAAATCCGGGCAGCGTGCCGCCGATTTGGTGCGCCAATTGCTGCTGTTCAGCCGCAAAACCACCGCAAAACCACAAGTGATGGATTTGAATGCCACCGTCAGCGATATACAGGCGATGTTGCGGCGGGTTATTGGCGAAAATATAGAATTTAACACCGATTTGGCAGCCGACCTGTGGCACATCAAAGCCGACCCCGCTCAAATTGAGCAAGTACTCGTCAACTTGGTGGTGAATGCCCGCGATGCCCTGCCAAACGGCGGACATTTGTTGGTAAAAACGGTCAATCAAACTATCGAACCCGGATATATCCGCCACGATTTGGAAATGCCCGCCGGAAAATACGTCCTGCTATCGGTGGCAGATGACGGCGTGGGGATGCCGCCCTCCGTCCGCGAGCATATTTTCGAGCCGTTTTTCACCACCAAAGAAAAAGGCAAAGGCACCGGGTTGGGGCTGGCAACGGTATACGGCATCATTCATCAGCATGGCGGCTTCATCATTGTGGATAGCGAAGTGGGGCAGGGCGCCACCTTCAATATCTATCTGCCGGCTATCCCCGATGCAGAAAAGGCTGTTGCCGTGCCGCCCAAACCGTCGCCGCAGACAATAGCGGATGTTTCCGGCACGGAAACCATTTTGGTGGTGGAAGATGAAATTGCCGTGCGTGAAATGACCGTGCGGGTGTTGCAGCAATCCGGCTATACCGTTTTTTCTGCCGCCAACGGTTTAGAAGGGTTATCGTTGGCGGAAAAATATCTTGACAGGTTGGATGCCGTGCTGACCGATGTGGTAATGCCCAAATTGAACGGCAAAGCCATGGCGGAAGAAATTATGGCGAAAAAGGCATCCATCAAAATTATGTTTATGTCCGGTTATCTCAGTGATGTTGCCTTTGAAGACGGCGCCGTTTTCGGAGAAGTGAAATTGCTGGAAAAACCGTTTTCACCCGCCGATTTACTGCAATTTGTGCGGCGCGGACTGGATACCCCGTAATGGCGAAAAAAACAATGCTCATCGGCGCGGCGGGCACCGGCAAAACCTCTCGCGCGGTTGAGCGGATGAAACAACTGTTGGCAGACGGTGTTTCGCCGTACAACATGCTGGTGCTGCTGCCGCAGCGAACCCTATCCGCCCCGTTTGAGGCGGCTCTGCGCGACGTGTCGCTGGCTGTGCCCGGCGATGTGGATATGTTTACCCTCGACGGGCTGGCGCTGCGCACCATCAAACTGGTGTGGCCCCAAATTGCCGCCCGCGCCGGTTTCGACCGCCCGACCCGGCAACCCACGTTTCTTACCATCGAAACCGCCCAATATTACATGGCGCAGGTCATCGAACCCCTGCTCGCCGAAGGTTATTTCGACCCGAATGTCGTTTCCGTCACCATTACCCTGCCCCGATTGATGAGCCAACTGCTGGACAATTTGGAAAAAGCCGCGCTGATTGGTTTGCCCCACACGCAGGTCGGCGCGCGGTTGAAAACTGCGCTCGGCAGCGAAATCAGCAGCCGGGTGGCATTCGACCATGTGCAGGTGTGCCTGAATGCCTTTCGCGATTTTTGCCTGCGCCAAAACCTGCTCGATTTTTCGCTGCGGATGGAAACTTTCCGCAATTTTATTTGGGCTGACCCCGCCCTGCGGCGATTGCTCACCCACCGCTATCGTCATTTGATTGTGGACAATCTGGAAGAACACAATCCGCTGACGCACAGCGTGCTGGCAGACTGGCTGCCGGAAGCGGAATCGGCATTTTTGGTTTTTGATGAAGATGCCGGCTACCGTATTTTTTTGGGGGCAAACTGGCGCACCGGGCTGGCGCTGCAAAATTTGTGCGACACGGTGGAACACACCGCCGAATCGTTTGTTGCCCCCGCCGACGTGCTGGCGCTGGGCGAACAACTTGCCGCCGGCGCCACCGGGCAATCGCCCCCGCCCCCCCCCCCCGACCCGCCCCCCGCGCTGCCCCTTCAGCCAACGCGCATTTATCCGCAATCGCCCGACTCGCCGGTAGACGAAATTGCCCGGCTGGTGAACGATGAAGGCGTATCGCCCGATGAAATTGTGGTGCTGGCGCCATTTGTCAGCGATGCGCTGCGATTTTCATTTCTGTATCAGATGGAACAACGCGGGCTGCCCGCCCGCTCGCACCGCCCGTCGCGCGCGCTGAACGAAGAACCCGCCGCCCTGACGATGCTCACGCTGGCGCGGCTCATCCACCCCGAATGGAACCTGCTGCCCGACTCGTTCGATGTGATGCAGGCACTCACCCAAAGCATCGCCGGGCTGGATTTGGTGCGGGCGCGTCTGCTGGTAGATGTGCTCT
>CAYPNZ010000086.1:0-8911 GCA_964411845.1 uncultured Anaerolineaceae bacterium | reverse complement strand
GGTGCGCGCCGCACCCGCAGAGGTAGCGGCAGGAGAAACGGTGTCGTTTTTCATCCGCCCGGAAGATGTGAAGGTGATCCATCCCGATAAACCGCTGAAATATCTTGCCGGCGATAATTTGCTGAATGTGACGGTCACCCGGCTGGCGCATCGAGGGGCGGTTATGGCGATGACGGTGAATGCGCCGCACCTGCCGCAGCCGATTGCAGTGCGGTTTCCGCAACGGGGATACCGAGATTTGCATTTGCGGGAAGGGAAAGCCATTCAAATTTCGCTGCGACGAGAGGCGGTGCAGGTGCTGCCGCCGGAGTGATGTTACCACACGCGGCAAATAAACCCTTTCAGGTATGCCGATTCGGGGAAGGTGAGCAGTACCGGGTGGTCGCTGCCCTGACGGAGGTATTCTAAAATTTGCACATCGCGTTTGGCGTCTACCGCCGCGCCGAAGAGAATTTTCTGGAAAAGGGCGGTATCTATTGCACCGGAGCAGGAAAAGGTGACGAGTATTCCGCCGGGGCGCAGTAATTTCATTGCCAGCAAATTGATGTCTTTGTAGCCTCGGCTGGCGGTTTTTATTTGGCTGGCACTGCGGGCAAATTTTGGCGGGTCAAGAATGATGGTGTCGAATGTCCACCGTTGGTCACGGTAGGCGCGGAGCAGTTCAAACGCATCGGCGGCGGCATAAATATCGTCGCGGGCATCAAACCCGTTCAACCACATATTCTGCTCGGCGAGTTTGTGGGCAATTTCGGATGTGTCCACATTCATAATCCGTTCCGCGCCGGCAGCGGCAGCGTACACACTGAATCCGCCGGAGTAGCTGAAGGTGTTCAGCACTTCTTTCCCGCTGACATAGGGCATAATTTTTTGCCGATTTTCACGCTGGTCGAGAAAGAAGCCCGTTTTTTGCCCCTCTTTCACATTTACCAAAAAGCGAAACCCGTTTTCTTCAATCTCAATTTGGTCGGGCGGCACTTCTCCCCACAATGGACCGGTGACGGGCACCAGCCCTTCCAGTTCGCGGGTATAGGTATCTGACCGCTCGTAAATGCCCTGCGGGGCGGCATATTCTGCCAGTGCAGCGATAATTTCCGCTTTGTACCGCTCTGCCGCTACCGATAGAAATTGGGCAACCAACCACGGTCCGTATTTGTCTACAATCAAGCCGGGCAGCCGGTCGGCTTCACCGTGGATGAGGCGGTAAGCGTTGGTATGCGGGTCGGCTTTTAAGGCGGCTCGTCCGGTTACGGCTCGCTGCACCCGGCGCAGCCAAAAATCGGCGTCAATGTGTTCATCGTGCCGCCACGATAGAATCCGCACCCGAATTTGTGAGTTGAGGCTGATGATACCGCGCGCCAAGAATCGGGCGTTTTTGTCCCAAACGTCTACCACATCGCCATTTTGGGGCGAGCCCTCAACACGCTGAATTGCACCCGAGAAAATCCACGGGTGGCGGTTGATGACTGATTTTTCTCGATTTTTTTTCAGGATGACCTGGCTGGTAATCATAAAAAACCCTCGCCGGGTTACAGGAGAAACGGCATTTTCGCCAGAAGAATCTACCGCCAAAATATATTGCGCATTGACTGCATTTTAACAGATGTCGGACGGCTGTCAAGCGGGAAAAACGTCCCCCCACAGTGTCGCCCGGTATACAACAGCCCTGTGCTCAATCCGATTTATCGGGCAAGGTAGACGGGTCGTCGTGCATCAGCGAACGCAACACCGCCGGATGAAAGTTGAACATCGGTACTTCTTGCATATATTGCCGGTAGTCATCGCCGAATTTGCGGATGGCTTCCGGTTCTTCCACCAATTTTATCAGCAGCAGCATCAATAGCATTTCTGCCGGGGCGACAATTAAAATAAACCCCGGCGACCCGATGATGAGCGCAATTGCCAGCGGGAAAAAAAGCAGCCCCAGATGCATGGGGTGGCGCATATGGGCGTAAAAACCGGTTTTTACCAGTTTGTTGGTGTCCATACGCGGCACATCTTCGCCTTCTCTACCCAAGCGAGCCAGCAGCCGCCCGGTGTTTCGGCTGGTGAGCAGCACAAAACGCAGCAAAAATGCCCCGACAACCAGCGTGGCAAAATGGAAGAGCGGTTCCATAAACCAATTCCAAAACCACAGCCAGTCAAGGTACAATCCCAAGGCGATGCCGCCGAAAATCATCACAATCCACATTGCCAATCGTGCTTTCATTTGCGTGCTCCTTTTTCGCTCAATCTATCGCCAAATTTACCACGGTGATGCCGTCGCCGCCTTCGCCTTCTCTGCCGCTGCGGTACGATTTGACCAGCGGATGCTCTTTTAACGCTTCTCGGACGGCGGTGCGCAGTGCGCCCGTCCCTTTGCCGTGAATGATGTGCACAAACGGCAGCCCTGCCAGATAGGCTTGGTCAAGATAACTGTCGAGCACATGCCGGGCTTCATCGGTGGTTTGCCCGCGCAAATCAAGTTCCATCCCCGGTGATGACACAATGCCGCCGCGCGGTGCGCCGGTTTCCACAACGGTTTCGGCGGTCGGGGGTGTTTCGGTGATGGCGTGCAGTTTGTTCCGTTTTAGGGTGGTGCGGAATGTGCCCAGTTGTACTTCAATTTCATCTTTGTTCAGCGCAGTGATAACCCCTTTGGCATTCAAGTGGGGAATTTCTACTTTTTGCCCTACTTTCAGCGGTTTGGCGGAGGCGGGCGGGGCAGATGCCGGCGGCGATTGCATTTCGCGTTCCATTTTCTCCAAACGGGTTTGCAGGCTTTTCAAAATGTGTTCGGGCGCTTTTGCCCCCGCCGATTTTTCGGCGGTGCGGGTTTTGCGTGCCTCGCGGCGAATTTCGCGCAGTTGAGCGCGCACGGCATCCAACTCTTTTTGGGCTTCGCGGCGCGCCCGTTTCAAAATTTGTTTGCCTTCCGCCTCTATGTTTGCCAGCCGTTTTTCTATTTTTTGGCGATAGTATTCCGCCTCGGCGCGTTCTTCTGCCGCTCGCAGCCGTTCCATTTTTGCCGCATCCAAATCGGCTTTAATTTGCGCCAGCATCGATTCGGTTTGGCGCGTTTCTTCATCCACCAGCGATTGCGCCTGCTGCAAAATATCATCGGACAGCCCCAGCCGCTCGGCGATGGCGAATGCGTTGGAATTGCCCGGAATACCGATTTGCAATTTAAAAGTGGGCGACAGGGTTTCCACATCAAATGCCATACTGGCGTTTTGCACGCCGGGGGTGGTGTAGGCAAAGGCTTTCAACTCGGCGAAATGGGTGGCAACCAGCGTGGTTACCTTTTCCGCCAGCAGCCGGTTCAAAATGGCGTGCGCCAGCGCCGCCCCTTCGATGGGGTCTGTGCCCGCGCCCAGTTCATCGAAAATGACCAGCGATTGCGGGGTGCAACGGTTCAAAATGGTGACGATGTTGGTCATATGCGCGGAAAAGGTGGACAAACTCTGTTCCAGCGATTGCTCGTCGCCGATGTCGGCAAAAATTGCATCGAACACCATCAGTTGCGAGCCTTCGGCGGCGGGGATGTGCAACCCCGATTGCGCCATCAGTGCCAGCAGCCCGGCGGTTTTCAGACTGACGGTTTTGCCGCCGGTGTTGGGTCCGGTGATGACCAGCATACTTGTGCCGGAAGCGAGCAAAAGGTCTATCGGCACGACGGTGTCGGCGGGGAGCAGGGGGTGGCGGGCGGCGCGCAGGTTTAGCCGCGGCGTATCGGCGGCGTTTGGGGGGTGCAGCGTCGGGGCGGTGGCGGCGATGGCTTCGGCATAACGGGCTTTGGCAAAAATCAGGTCGAGTTCCGCCAGCGCTTGCACGGTGGCGGCGATGAAACGTGCTTGTTCTGCCACTTGGCGGGTCAGGTTCGCCAAAATACGGTTAATTTCCTGCGTTTCCGCCAGTTGCAGCGATTTCCAGGCATTGTTCAGTTCCACCACGGCGATGGGTTCCACAAAAATGGTGGCGCCGCTGGCGCTTTGGTCGTGGATGATGCCTTTGACACGCCCTTTGAAATCCGCTTTCAGCGGTAAAACGTATCGCCCGTCGCGCTGGGTTACAAAATCTTCTTGCAGGTACTTTCGCACATTTTCGGAACCGACCAGCCGCCGCATTTTATCCTGCAACCGCCCGTGGGTAATTTCGGTTTCGCGGCGGATGCGGGTCAGTTCCGGGCTGGCGGCATCTTTTACACTGCCGTTGTCATCAATGCAGCGATTGATGCTGTTTACCAGCCCGCCGCCGTCTTCCAGCCGGTAGGCGATGTCTGCCAGCAGGGGGTAGCGGTCTTCCATACGGGTGATTTTGCGCCGCAGGTCGCGCGCGGTGGTCAGGGTGCGGACGAGTGCCAGCAGGTCGGTGGGCGACAGGATGATGCTGCGCTGCGCCTGCGCCAGTTGCGGACGCACGTCGGTTACCCCGCCGACGCCGATTTCCGGCAGCACCGACAGCAGGTGGCGGGCTTCGGTGGTTTCGGCTTGCAGGGTTTGCGCCTCGGCGGGGTGGGGGGAAGGCATCAGCGCGCGGGCAAGGTCTGCACTCGCAGAAAAGGCGGTGTAACCCGCCAATTGTTGCAAAATTTTATCGTATTCCAGAGTTTTCAGATATTTTCGGTGCATTGAATCAGAGAATCGCGCTGAAAATTACCGGCAATTGCTGACCGGGCGTGAATAACCTTACACTTTGATAGATGAGAAACAGAAAACTTTTGAAAAACGGAACCAGTTGTGATGATGCCATACTGTCGGCAATGGTTACGCCGATACCACCGGCGGTGGCGGCATATTGCAGCAGCGCCAAAATAATGCTGAGCCAGAATGCGGCAACGATGGCGCCCATAATTGCGCCACCCAGGGCTTTTGGCAGCGAGCCGGATTTGTCGGCGGTTTCCACCACTTCGTCAAAACTGCGTTTTTTCCGTTTGCGGCGGCGTTCTTCCGGGGATGTGCTGGTGAAAATAAAAACAAGGTTGAGCAAAACCGCCAGCACCACCATTAAAATGATAAACGCAAAACTGTCCATAATTGCGCCGGACGCGCCGGGGAACGAGCCTTTCAAAATTAAATTGCTGAACGGGCGGTACAGCCACAAATCAACCACAATTGCCAGCCAAACGCTCAGCAACCCGAAAAATTGGCGGGTAAAACCGCGCACCGCGCCGGACATCATACCCACCAGCATCAATAAAATTAGTAACATATCAAGATAATTCATTATGCCTCCCTGTTATTTTCGGGATACAAACGGATTGTTTTTGAGCCAAAGTCGCCACGGGGCGTTTTGGTCGGCGGGGGTGGCATAACCAATGCCGATGCGTCTCCCGCGGGCGACTGCCGTATCGGGGACGGCGGGGGCGTCTGCCACCCACAGTGTGTCGCCGACGGTCAAATTCCAACCGTTGAACCGTTTGTCTATTGCCATTGCTTGACACAATCGCGCCGGACCGTTGGTTAAATTTTGCGCCGAATTGCCCCGCAGCGCCGCCATTTCCTGCTGCCCGGCGAGCGGTTCAACCGCCCGAATGAGGATTGCGGCGGGAAAACCGCTTGCTTCCGTGACGATATTCAGCATATAGTGCATGCCGTACACAAAATACACGTATGCCCGCCCCGCCGCGCCGAACATCACCTCGGTGCGCGGGGTGCGTCCCTTCGAGCAATGGCAGGCGGTATCTGTCTGCCCGATATATGCTTCCACTTCTACAATTTTGCCGCGCAATTCAGTGCCGTGCCGCCGGCGCACCAGCGTTTTGCCCAACAAATCGCGGGCAACAGTCAACGTGGGGCGGTTGAAAAAAGATTCCGGCAGCGGCGGGTAGGTCTCCGATGCAGTCATAGCACCTTCATTATACCACATTTTTTCTGTGATTCGATTTTTGGGCAGTGGTGTGCAATCTTGTATAATTGATGATGGCTGGCGCACGCTTGAAATCAATCCACACAAAGGAGCAAAAATATGCGAAAACCGATTATGGCAGGCAACTGGAAAATGCACAAAACCATCCCCGAAGCGGTGGAACTGGCAACCGCGCTGAAAAACGCGGTGGGGAATGTAACTGCCGCCGAAGTGGTATTGTGTCCGCCCTTTACGGCAATTGCCGCCGTGGCAGATGCCGTGCGCGGCAGCAATATTGCGGTGGGGGCGCAAGATATGCACTGGGAGGAACAGGGCGCTTTTACCGGCGAAATTTCGCCGCTGATGCTGGACGGATTGTGCCGGTATGTTATTTTCGGGCATTCCGAGCGGCGCGAATATTTCGGCGAGACGGATGAAACCGTCAACAAAAAAGTGAAAAGCGCGCTGGCACACGGGTTGACGCCCATTATCTGCTGCGGCGAAAATTTGGCACAAAATGAAGCGGGCGAAACGGAAACTTTCGTCAGCGGGCAAATTCGCGGTGCGCTTGCCGGGCTTTCGGCGGAACAGGTTGCCGGGTTGGTGATTGCCTACGAGCCGATTTGGGCAATCGGCACGGGCAGAACCGCCGAACCGGCGGCGGTCAACAGCATCATCGGGTTGAGCATTCGCGGCGTGATTGCCGATATGTTCGATGAAACGACAGCACAGTCGGTGCGGGTGCTGTATGGCGGCAGTGTAAAACCGGCAAACGTGGATAGTTTTATGGTTCAGCCGGAAATTGACGGCGGATTGGTCGGCGGGGCAAGCCTAAAAGCCGACAGTTTCGCCGCGCTGGTGCAGTCTGCCGCGAAATAGCGATGGATTGGAACAGTGTTTTTTGGCTCATCGTCATTTTGCTGGTGCTGTTGCTGCTCAATCGCTGGATAACGGCGCACGTGCAGGGGGTGGGACTGCTGCTGTCAAACAACCAATCGGTTGCCATTTGGCTGTATTTTTTCCTTTTTCTGCCCGGCATTTTTCTGCACGAATTGAGCCATTATGTGATGGCGCTGCTGCTGCGGGTAAAAGTGGGAAATTTCTCGCTGTGGCCCCAAAAAAAAGGGAAAGATTTGGTGCTCGGTTCGGTGCAGGTGCGCGGTGTGGGACCTCTGCGGCACAGTTTGGTTGGAGTAGCGCCGCTGCTGTTCGGCAGTTTGGCGGTGTTGGTTATCGGTCGTTTTTTGCATTTTGATGCACTTGGCGGCGAAATGATGCGCGGCGATTTGACCGCCGTGCTCGATATTCTCAGTGGCAGTATTGCCATGCCCGATTTTTGGCTGTGGTTGTACCTGCTGTTTGCCATTGCCAACGCCATGATGCCCAGCGCCGCCGACCGGGTCTATTGGCTGCCGGTGCTGTTATTTTTTGCGGCAATCATCGCCGTTGGGGTGGCGATGGGTATCATCACCACCGTGCCCGATACCGTGCAAACCGTCGGCGGAAATTTTTTGGCGTTTATGGCATCGGCGCTTGGTATTGCGGTGGTGGTGGACGTGTTTTTTGTGGCGTTCATCTTCATTTTGGAAACGGTATTGAACGTAACCACCAATCGGCGGGTGCAGTATTGAGTGGGGCGTGATGCGTGAAACGTGATGCGTGGGGCGTAAAACGTAAAACGTGATAATCTGCAACCTTGCAACTCTGCAACCTTGCAACCTTGCAACCTTGAACTTTGAAAAACAGGAGAATTTTATGAGCAATTATGATGTGGTTGTTATTGGCAGCGGTCCCGGCGGATATGTGTCGGCGATACGTGCCAGCCAGTTGGGAATGAAAGTGGCGCTGGTGGAAAAAGAAAATTTGGGCGGGGTGTGTCTTAATTGGGGCTGTATTCCCACCAAAGCGCTGCTCAAAAATGCGGATGTCATCCATACCCTTTCGGAAGGGAAGGCATACGGGTTTTCGTTTGAAAATCTATCGGTAGATTACGGTGCGGCGCACAAGCGCAGTCGTCAGGTTGCCAACCGGCAATCCAAAGGGGTGGCATTCCTGATGCGCAAAAATAAAATTACGGTGGTAGAGGGCACGGCAAAATTGAAAAGTGCCACCCAAATCGAGGTGCAGCCGTCCGGCGAAACCCTGACCGCAAAAAATATCATCATTGCCACCGGCGCAAAACCGCGCATGATTCCCGGCGTTACCGCCGACGGCGAAAAAATCATCACCTACCGTCACGCGCTCGATTTGAAAGATGCGCCCCAATCGGCGGTGATTGTCGGCGCGGGTCCCATCGGCATGGAGTTTGCCACCGTGTGGAATCGGTACGGTGCGGATGTGACGGTGGTGGAAATGCTGCCGCGAGTGCTGCCGCTGGAAGATGAGGATGTCAGCAAAGAAGCGGCGCGGCATTTCAAAAAAGCGGGCATCACCCTGAAAACCGGCGCAATGGTGAAAACCATCGCCGCCACCCCCGACGGGGTGAAAGTAACCATCGCCACGGGCGACGCGGAGGAAGTTATCTCGGTGGAGAAAGTGCTGGTCGCCATTGGTTTTGCTCCCAACAGCGAAAATTTGGGGCTGGAAAATGCGGGGGTTGCCCTGACCAAACATGGGCACATCGAAGTGGATGACCAAATGCGCACCGGCGTACCGCATATTTTTGCCATCGGCGATGTGACCGGCAAATTGGGGCTGGCGCATGTGGCATCGGCGCAGGGCATCATTGCGGCTGAAGCGATGGCGGGCAAAGAAACACACACGCTGAATTACACCAATATTCCGCGCTGTGTCTATTCATACCCGGAAGTGGCATCGGTGGGGTTGACCGAAGCGCAGGCAAAAGAACAGGGCTTCGATGTGATTACCGCGCAGTTCCCCTTCTTGCCCAACGGCAAAGCGCTGGCAATGAACGAAAATATCGGGTTTGTAAAAATTGTGGCGAACAAAGAATATAAAGAAATTCTCGGTGTGCATATCATCGGTGCGCACGTTACCGAGTTGATTGCCGGACCGGCGGGGATGCTCACGGTGGAAGCCACGGCAGAAGACCTGTCGCAAACGGTGCATCCGCACCCCACCATGAGCG